>JAKVBZ010000150.1 GCA_022448645.1 Pirellulaceae bacterium | reverse complement strand
TGCGCTCATTCGCCAGACTGACTGCCGATGATTTGTTACAACCGTGGACCGAAGGTGTTTTTCCATCCGCTTACGAAGGTTCCACCTCGTACGCGACCGCCCGCAACGTGAACATGGCACTCAGCGCGGACAAGTGGGATGGGTTCAAGGACTTCTATAGTTGCTTTCCGGCGCAATATCCCTGGGCCGAAGACGTACACATTATGTACCTCAAAACACTACGTCATTTTCACCCGTCACGGCAGCCCTGGTTTCCAGGATACGCAGATCTGAATGGTCCTTTGCAAACCGTGATCGCGTTCAGTCGCGATGGTGTTACCTGGAATCGCTTGGACCGCAAAGAGTATATACCGCTCGGTTTAATGGATGAGGTCGATCGGGGCCGGACTTCGATGGGAGGAGGGATCATCAAAGTCGGTAATTATCTTTACAGCTATTATTGGGCTAATCCTCAGCTTCACGACACGGTACCCTTGCGCGACGAGTATCCGTTGGATGGCGATCTTGAGAAGTGGGCTTATGCTTCGTTGGGAATTTTCGGGACCCGGCAGAGACTAGATGGGTTTGTGTCGATGGACGCGGACTACCAGGGAGGTTCACTGACGACGACACCACTGGTGTTCAGTGGGCGGCGATTGATATTGAATCAAAACGCGGGCGGACAAGGTACTATTTTCGTCGAACTGCGAGATTTGAACAATCAACCGATTCGAGGTTACGAGTTGGCCGACTGCGAAGAGATCACCTGCAATGACGTACGGTGGGAAGTACGCTGGCGTGGTAGTGCGGATATTTCTCAGTTGGCTGGACGACCGATTCGACTACATTTTAAGATGCGCGCTGCTAAGCTGTATGCTTTTCAATTCGAATCGGATTAGCAAGGTTTTCCAGCGTCGCTGGTGTTTTTCTGATGCAGCACGGTGAAGTATTTTCTATGTGCGATGCGGTTGACTGTTGGTAGGATGGGCCGGAGGCCCATCCTACTTGAAATGGCAACCGTCATGCGTCACAGCTTTATCCTGGCGGCCTGGAATCCCATTTCCATCATAGTTCCGTCCGGTTGCGACTACGGGCTTCGTTCACCTTTTTGCCGCTGTGCAAGACTCCTTGCATCGCCATGTCTCGAAACTCCGACGCATCGCGGTATTTTTCGTTGCGGTGGACTTCGCTGATGAGTATGCCGCTGCGATGTTGACGCAAATGTCCGGAGATCGCACCGTTAGGCAATACAAAGATACTCGGCCATGATTGATAGTAGCCGCACGCATTGGCCACGCTACTCCACATGTAATTCGAACCGGAATGTCCTTGTACGGTAGCATGCATGATATCCGAATGGTCTGTTCTGCCCTCGGCCCTGGCATTGTAAAACGATTGAAAAACGATGTTCACACCCGACCGCTTATGATCTCGAAATAGCTCTGGGTAACGCACATCATGGCAAATGGTAACCGCACAATGAAGCTTGCCAATTCGAAATCTGCACGCATGGTTACCAGGAGAATAATACTGAAGATCCCTGCGGGTGCAAAATCTTTTGTCGTAGCGGTCGACGATTCGACCGGAGGGGCTCACTACATAAACACTGTTGTGAGGAAGATGGCGGCGTAAGCGATGGCTGCTACCGAATAGCAACCAGACTCGATGCCTCTTTGCCAGGTCGACGATGTGGCGGCTCTTTTCGAGCAGTAGATCCCAATCGAATCGCGACCAATCCTGAAAGTCTGTGCCTGCATAACCCGACAAGGCACATTCCGGAAAGTGTACTACCTGAGCACCCTGTTTGGCTGCCGCAACCAATTGGTTCGCCAGGGCGGTAGTGTTGCGGCGAATGTTGGCGGAGATGGGAAACTGGCACGTGGCAATTCTCACATTTCACCTTACCTTGGAACAACGACACGTAATGGCCTGCTTTATTCATCCTTGTTGGTGTGTACGAACTGAAATGCGTATAGTTTCGCATGCCGCATCTTGAAATGTAGTCGAATTGGTTGTCCGGCAAACTGAGAAATATCCGCGCTACCACGCCAGCGGATTTCCCAAGCAACATCGTCGCCAGCTACTTCTTCACAGTCGCCTAGGGTAAAGCCTGGCAGTGGCACTCCGTTCGCATCGCGCAGTTCGACGAAAATCGTTCCTTGTCCGCCACACTTGTGATTGATTTGTAACCGATTGCCCGAAAAGCGAATCGGTGGGGTCGTGAGGGAGCCCCCTTGATAGTCGACGTCGGCCGAGACGAATCCGTCCAAACGCTGCTTGACGTAACCAATACCTCCGAATTTGTTTTTGGGTTCCGGCAAATCCTTGCGCAATATCAGCGAATCATGGAGTGTCGGACCACCCCAATAGTACTGGTACAGATTGTTTCCATGTCGAACCATTCCCAATCCCAGCATGGCTCTACCTCGATCCCACTCGTCATTTCGTCCTAGTTCCACATAGGCTTTGCGGTCGAGCCGATTCCAATTCTTGCCATCGCGGCTGACAGCCAGAACTGTTTCCAGTGGTCCGTTCGCATCGTCGAAGCCGTGAAAGTAGGGCTGTCGAGAGGGATGGAAGTGACGAAAGTAAGTAGGAAACATTAAGTAAACGTTTTCGGCATACGGATAGACCATGGTCGAATGCACATAGTAATCGGCAAAGCCATCCCAATGGTCAGCCGTAAACACCATCGGAACTTGTTGGCTGGTGGCATACATCGTGGTTTCTTCCGCGTCGGGAGAAGTTGGCCACGGTTGCAGCAAATCGTCGACCTCGATGCGTGCGACCGAACGTAAATTCTCGAAGCCGGGGTGACCCATCGTGTCCGGTGCTACCGCCGTGACGAGTTTTTCGGGCTGTTCGTAAGAGAATCCGTAGTGGTAAAAGAATTGACAGCCTTGCACAGCTGTGATTCCTGGCACACCCGCGTTTTCGCAACGAAAATAGGAAACATATTTGTCGATGTTGGGATCCCATTGGGGAGCAAAGGACACGAACTCAGGCAATATCGGTAACACCCGTCCAGAAACTTTGAACCGTAGCCCATCCGACGAATACATGGCATAGACGCCAGCCAAGGAACGCTTGTTCTCTTTTCCTTGATTGGAGGCGATCTCATACCCGTCTGCGTCCAGGCTATGAGTCGTTACTTCCATAAAGGCCTTAAAGCGACGCTCAGGAATGTCCTGTCGATCGAGCATGACGGTGGCAGCAAAATTGAGTGGGATCAGTTTGCCCGGTTCTTGCTCGGATTCGTAGACAATTTCTCCTTGTCCAAATCGTTTCCAATGGATTCCATCAGTTGACTCGGCACGTTCCAAATTCGACCAAGGGGCCAAATACATGCGCCACACCTTCTGATCCTCGAGGTAAACGATGTTGCGAGGATAATGGGCGTTTTCGATGAGTGGCCCCATTTTGACAGGTGGGTTGGTATGCAGCTTCACATTCGTTTGGCTGGCAATAAAACGTTCGTCGATGAATAACTGTTTTCGATCGCCTACCTCGATCACATCTTTGGTTCCCAGAACGGTCACAGTCATCGGCACTTCAATGTTTTTTGAATCTGTGATTACCGTTAACGTTGCTGTGTGTTTTCCAGTGGCGAGTGTTGACGTGTTGACGATCGTGGCGTGAGTGTAGCCCTCTGCCGTTTTGGAGGAACCGCTAAGGGAAGTGACCTGCAGCCACGGTTTGTCAGGAACGATTTTCGCCTGAGTACTTGCTCGTCCCGTCGCACAGATCGCAAAATATGCTCGAAGTGACGAAGGTAGCTCTTCTTGGGTCGCGACCAAACTGATCTTTGACGGCCAAACGTGAATGGTGGGCCGTGCGAACGAAGGGGGTGGGGTAAAATCGGAATGGTAAACAACTTCATCAGAGAAACGCATCTCGTCGATGTAGCCCTGAAATTTTTTCATGTGGCGGTCGTGTTGATGAATTTCTCGATGATTCCACTGTTGGTACGCGTCGCGGCAACCTATTTGCAGCATCGGATAATGCGGTGGCATGATGACGTTTGCGTAGGGTGCTTTTCCGCTTGGAACGTCCTTCCACTTGCCGGGGGCCGTGAACTGCAACTGTCCATTAAAGTAGTGTCGGAGCTGTTCCGCAGTCGAATCGTAGACCACGGCAAAGTGATGAAACTGGTTGTCTGCCTGTAAGTCACCAGTCGGTTTGTTCCAGCTTTCCACCCCGTCAAGCGGCAGATACCGGCTGGCCACGAACAATCCCTGCAGGGAATCGCCGCGTCCATAATCGATGTAGTTGACTCCGGACAGCCCCCAGATTCGGTTGTCGGCGACCATTCCCGGCTTGGCTTTCAGCCAACATTCCAACGTCCAATCTTCGTCACCAGGGTTGAGGGGTTTTTCTGCCCGGTAGCGAAACGCGCCCAGGCCATCTTCGTTGGTTGCATCGGCATCCAACGCTCCACCGAATTGTCCACCTGCAACGATTGTTGCGTCAGGGCCCAGTGTCAGATGGTAGCCGTTGCCGCTGGAATCATGTGCGATGGGCAGTCCAGCAGGGTCATCAAATAACCAGAGTGCGACGGTATCTGCACCGGCAGGCGCTACGAAAATTAAGCTGACAGTAAAAATCGCTGTAGTGATACGTTTCATTGGATTTTCTAGAGATTGAAAGACTATTGAATTGTTGTACCAAGAATCAAGAAGTTGTGTGGTTATGATAACATCTGTGAGGATGATAAGTTTCTAAAAACGATTAAGATGGTTCTGTGCCAGCGAGTTTGGATCATGTTTTGAAACAAAGGTCATGCGCCCACCGGCCAACCTTCTACGGTTCCACTAAAAGTCCTTCACGAAATCTTACGATGTGTGCCTCGACGCGTGCGATGAGCTGTGGACTGTCCTGTTCGCGAGCCAGCTGGAGTAACTTTTCTGCTGCAGCTTGGGCCTGATCAAATTGGCCCGCTGCGGCATGTGCGGCTGCAAGTGCCTCTAAGGCACGTGCCGATCGGTATTGATGTGCTTCGCATATTCGTTCGGCTAGCTTCAAGGCCAAATCCGGGTCTCGGACGTCCGCGTCTGGATGTGTGGACAAGATCCAAGCCAGTTCCAGTGCAGCGGATGCAGCTTCTGCTGAGCCTGGCGTGTGTTCCAGCAATTCCCGGAAATGTGCGGCAGCTTCTCGGGTATCACCTTCGTCTCTCAACAGCAGTCCCATTTGGAGCCGAGCTGAGCTCAAATGGGTGTCGAGCGTTAACGCTTTCTCAAAGTATTCGCGCGCCAGATTGGCTTTGTCTTGTCGCAAACAGGCAACACCTAGACTGTTCCAGGCTTGGGCATCATCCGGCTCAATCTGGAGGAACTGCCGGTAGATCGCCTCGGCGTCCGCAGGCCGTTGCTGCGCCATGCGAATATATGCCATGTTGTACAGCGCACCGGGATCGTCAGGCCGCATGTGGAGCACCGATTCCAGTTGCGACGCCGCGTCGTCAATTTTTCCTTGACGTAAATTCGCCGTTGCCAGGTTCTTTAAGATGTCGGGATCTCCGGCGCGCGCCTGGAGAGCCTGCTCAAACAAGAGGCGCGCCTCCTGTACTTGTCCCTTTCGCATCCGCATCACGCCTAGATTGCTCAATACTTCGGGATCATTCGGGTGGTTATCCAAAGCACGTTCGAAGTAACGTGCGGCGTCGTCGAGATTTCCTGCTTGGGCTAACATCTCTCCCAAGGCAAGGTGACATCGCTTGTGATTGGTGTCGTAGGTCAATGCGTGCCGGTAGTTCTCTAACGCTTTATCCAGGTGGTCCCGTTCACGCAGCGTGTCTGCCAGCGTCGCGAACACGTTGGCCAGTTCGGTGCGGTCCAGCGCAGCTGGCGGATCGTTGGCGACGGTAGACTGTTGGCTTTGCCGCTCGAGACGACGAGCATAGCGAATAGCGAGTTCAACTTGTCCCATTTCTCCCAATTGCCGGACCGTCCTGCGCGACATACTGGTGGGCGCTGGCGGATGAAGCCAACGACCGGCGAACGGTAACGCCAACTGGCGGGATGCGTCGGGCCGGATGTTGAGCGACTTGACGTCGGTGACCAAACGTTGCAGGCCCACGGGGCCTTTGTAGAGGATGGCCAATCGACCTTCCGCATCCAACAAAAAATTGACTGGCAAGGGTAACGGACGATCTCGCTGTAAAACAGCTTTTTGTACGAGGTCGAATTGTTGGACCAGTTCGGTGGTTGCCCAACCGGAGACGTAAGGAAAATCAATCTTTTGCAGGACTTCTTGCGGTTGCACTGCCTCGTCACTGGCTGCTGCCGTGCCCAATTGGTCGACACTCAGTGCGATAATCTGAAGACCCGCATCTCTAATCTCCCGCTCATGATTCGACCACTCGGTGAATTCGCGAATGCAGGGTGAACACCAAGTAGCCCAAAGACTGACAAGCATCGGTTGCCCCACGGATTTGTCCAACGCCATGGTTTGGCCTGTGAAGTCTTGGTAATTTATTTTGGGCATGAGCGGCCGACTGAAGAGACGGACGGCGGCGGCGTTGGTAGGCGGCTCGGGTGACGGCGTCGGGGACACGGCTAGCGAGCGTGCAGATGTTGTCCACGACACTGCGACAGAAGTTGACTGACGCAGCACGTATCGTCGGCTGGTTTGCAAATCGATACCGGAAAAGTCTTCCTCCTGGCCATTGGGCCAGCGGACGACACAGCGAGCGACAACGGACTGCGGTTCCAGGCCAAAATGTAGCCACTTGCTGGATTGTGAGAGGTAGGCCGAACCTGCGCGAAGCGTTCGCGTCAATGGAGAACCCGTTTCATCGTCGCCGGAAAGATGGACGCTGATGCGTGCTCCGATGGCATCGCGGTTTCCCGAGCGACCTTCGAGTTTAATGGACAAATAGTTCGCTTCTTGGTCGAGATTGTTTCGCAAGAATCGTACCGTCGGGCCCGTACGGTTGCTGGTCCAGACGTCCAGATCACCATCTTGGTCCCAGTCGACCAGCGCCAGTCCACGGGCGTCATCGGGAAAGTCGAATCCGCTGGTTGCGGATGTATCGGCAAACTGGGCGCCAGCGCCCGGCATGTTCCCCAGGTTCAAAAAACAGCAATTGCGTTCGTGTCCGCTAAAACTTCGGCCAGATTGCAGCAAATGGCTCAATGCGTCCCATGCATCGCTGTACTTTCTCCGCATCGTAGGGTGCTGTCGGGAATGAAGAGGCGATTGCGACACGACCTGCCGCCAGTAAAAGCTTCACAAATCATTGGGGTGATTCCCTGTGATGTAGCCATTGGCCACCAGCAAATCATCCCATCCGTCATTATTCAAATCTGCGAATTGAGACGACCAGGCCCAGCGTCCCATCGTAACACCATGTTGTTGGCTGACATCCACAAAAGAAAAGGGTGACGAACCACTTCTGCCCGTGTTTCGAAACAAGGTGTTGCCACGTGCGTGCCTTTGAAACAACGAACGTACTTCGTCGGCAGCGCGCGGTTTAAATGTCCGCTGGTAGGCGATGCGGTTGCCGGCAGACGAGAACATGTTGCTGACGTAGAGATCCATCCATCCGTCGCGATCAAAGTCGCTCCTGGTGACTCCCATTCCGGCGGAGATGTCTTCGACTCCCGACTG
>JAKVBZ010000015.1 GCA_022448645.1 Pirellulaceae bacterium | reverse complement strand
CTACAGCCTCCTCCGCTACAGCCTCCTCCGCTACAGCCTCCTCCGCTACAGCCTCCTCCTCAGCGGTGTCGTTCACGATGTTCAGATCATCTTCCACATCGTTGTCGTCTTCCGTTTCAAGAATGGGGTCGTCATCCGCAGATTCTTCTTCGAGCACCACTGGTTCGACCGCATCCAGTGTGACATCGTCCGCAATAGCATCCACGTCTTCATCGACTGGCTCTTCTTCGAGCAATTCATTAATTGGAGAACTAGCAGCTTCTTCAGTTGCTGCGGGCGGGTCTACGACAACTACCGGAACCGAATTGTCTTCAGCTGTTATCTCGCCAGGTTGTTCACTTCCCGCCGCATCCGCCGAAGCCTCTTCAGAACAAACACTACTTTCGCAACAAGAATCTTCACCTGTGGACACGACATTTGGGCATCGTGCCGGTACGAAGCAAACATTCACCCTGCAGCAGTCAGATGGAGCACAGGCGTACGTCGTTGGGCAAACAAAACGACGTATCGAAAAAAGCTTACACGCCGAGGCAGTATCAATTGACATCAAGAACACGACCGTCCAGACGGCCGCAATGCGCAGAGCCCGTACAAACAATTTGAGACGCATGGAAACTACCTCCAACGTACAGCAAAAGTGAAACTTTCAATGAATGACGTACCATCGGCAGACCCACCCACAAAGCCCCCCTCAACACAATGGGAAAACTGCGCAAAAAACATGGCCACGTGAAGTCTTCATGTTAATTGTATCGTTCGCCTAGATCAACTTAACAGTGCACCGCCAACCGGTATTTCGCAATAATATTTAGCACCACCTGTCCCATGAGAGCTGGGTTTGCAAACAGAATTGCGGGACAGATTTGTATCCTGCTGGTCGCGAGAACTCAACGCAATCACAGACTCAGCATTCCAGATGGAAAGTGGTAAACCGGTCTCTGTGGGTTCACTAGCTGAACACACTGCCGCCGCATCAGAATTATTATGTAAACCAACCGAATTGCCAACATGCGAAAGCAAGCGGCGCAGCGAAAACCAGCGAGTCCGTTAAATCCAGCACCCCTCCGAAACCCGGCAAACGCCTGCTGGAATCTTTGCGTTGCATATCACGTTTGATCAAAGACTCAGAAAGATCGCCGAGGAGTCCGGCCAACGTCAATAATGCACCGTACAGCAGACACTTCCAAACTGGCACGGAATTAAGTGGAGCCCCCAAAAGATATCCCGCCACCACCTGCAACATCCACCAGGCGCCTAGGCATCCCGCTACCAGCCCCCCCACCAATCCTTCGATCGTCTTGCCCGGACTGAGAGTCGGTGCAAGTTTATGCCGACCGAAAAGATGCCCTGCGGTATATGCGCCGACGTCGGCAAGCTTGACGACGAAAACCATCGATAGCAGGGCTAACATGCCAATTTCATTTCCCTGAAACGTCCGCAGCGCTGCCAGAAAACAACCAAGTAATCCTACATAGATCATGGCGAACAATGTTAAGGCAACACGCGTGATCACGTTCCCCGGCTGCTCATACACGACCATCTCACGACCGAATGCTATAGCGAACGCCAAGGCCACTCCCAGCACACTCCAGTGAAGCTGGAATTCCGTGACGTCGGGCTGATAACCTTTCACCAACATGGGGACAATCGGGGGAAGGTAGATTCCGATGACACCTAAATGCGCCCAGCGTGAAGAAGAGCGAGCGTATTTCGCAGAGAGCAGCTCGATGAGTTCCGTTGTGGCCAAGGCACAAATGACGATACAAATCGGCAACAGCCAGATTCCCGGCCTCTGGAAGTGATAATGAAAGTCAAGCCAGCAGGCCACGACCAACACAGCAATAATCATACACGACGAAACGACTCGCCAACGAAGCACGCCTATCACTCCCTACGTTAAAGGCCAGACCCGAAAGAGTATCCCATGTGCTGCACTAGCGGTCGGTTCGAATCATTCCGTTATGTTTAATCCACCATACCGCCGGTCGCGGTCCGCAAAATCTCGAATCGCTTGGTGTAAATCTGCTGTAGAAAACTCCGGCCAGCAACGATTCGTTATCCACAGCTCGGAGTAACTGATCTGCCACAGTAAAAAATTACTGACGCGCATCTCACCGGCCGTCCGGATCATCAAATCAGGATCTGGCATTTCGCGAGTGTACAAGTAACCGGCAAACGATTCCTCCGTCAGCGTCTGAGGGTCCACCTTCCCTGCCTGAACATCAAGCGCAAAGTCACGTACGGCATCCAACAGTTCTCGGCGGGCACCGTAGTTAATCGCCAGGCACAGACGCATCCCCGTCGCTTCTGCCGTCATCTCGACCGTCTTGTCCATTTCGGACAAGGTCGTGTCAGGTATTCCGTCTCGTCGGCCAATAACACGTACGGAAATATCCTGCTCCATGATCGAAGACCTTTCCTCGATCATGTACTGCTCGAGCAGATGCATGAGGAATTCTAGTTCAGGCTGGGGTCGCTTCCAGTTTTCACTAGACAAGCAATATAAAGTCACCTGCTCCAACCCAAGCCGCGTGCCTTCCTCAACCACACGACGCACCGTAGCCACCCCCTGACGATGGCCTTCAATGCGAGGTAGACCCTGGCGTTCAGCCCAACGCCCGTTACCATCCATAATGATGGCGATGTGCTGCGGCCGACGTTCGGAAGGAACATCCTGCAAAGACATCACGACACAACAGCAGAAAAATCTTCGGAAAACATAGTCTGTTGACGGTCCGGTCCGACCGAAACAATTCCAACCGGACATCCTACCAACTCACTCAGACGATGGATATAGGCCCTAGCTTGATGGGGCAAGTCGTCGACATTTCGCACAGAAGTAACATCGCGCTCCCAACCCTCCATCGTTTCAAAAATCGGTTTCACGCGCCGCAAGTCTTCCACCTGCCCTGGAAATTGATCGATGCGTTCTCCATCTAATTCGTACGCAACACAGATAGATATCTCGGGTAACTTGCTAAGAACATCCAACATCATGATGGCGAGTTCATCAACGCCGCTCAGTCTCGCTGTATACCGTGCAGCTACCGCATCAAACCAACCACATCTGCGTGGCCGTCCTGTGGTCGTACCATATTCATTTCCCTCGTCACGGATGTGCTGCCCCGTTTCGTTGTCCTGTTCGGTTGGAAACGGTCCGCCACCAACACGGGTACAATAAGCCTTGACTACACCAATCATTTTGGTGATCCATCGAGGCGGTACTCCCGATCCGGCACTCACGCCCACCCCGGAACTATTGCTGCTGGTGACGAAGGGAAAAGTCCCGTGGTCCAAATCCAACAACGCACCTTGCGCCCCTTCGAAAATAGCTAATTGTCCCAACTCCATGGCCGAAAGCAGAAAAGCCGTTGTGTCATCCACATACGGTTCAAGCCTCGTCGCGTATTGCGAGTATTCGTGAAAAATCTGGTCGGCATCTAAGGATACAGACGAACTACCGTTCTGGAGCCCCAAGATCTTTTTCTTGGCAGCCACAATTCGATCCACGTTCTCACGGAATCCGGGTCGATACATATCGCCCAACCGGATAGCCATGCTGCGTCCCGCCTTGTCCCGATAACACGGCCCGATACCTCGGAGCGTCGTGCCAATACTTTCGCCACCAATCGCAGCCCCGTCTAATATTCGGTCTTCCTCCAAATGCCATGGCATCACGACATGGGCTCGGTCGCTCAACATCAAATTGTCGCCAACCGTCACACCACGCTCCAACAGGCCATCGATTTCCTCAATGACCGTACCCGGGTTCAATACAACTCCAGCTGTGACAACATTCTTCACATCGGAATTGAGTATCCCGCTGGGGATATGATGAAGCTTAAAAGTCTCACCACCGGTCACCACGGTGTGTCCCGCGTTGGCCCCTCCTAAGAACCGCACGACCACTTCAAATTGAGGCGTCAGCAAATCAACCAATTTGCCCTTGGCTTCGTCGCCCCACTGCAGCCCAATCACACACGTTCCTGGCACTTCTCTAACCTTTGAATGAAAAAGATACGGCTCCGCACAGCGGAAGCCCGTGGATAGCAGGGACACCTCGGCGGTTGCCGAATCGCTCAGTTGACTGTTTCGTCCAAGTGTCCAGTGTATGTGCCGCGACGTCCGGCGACAAGTCACTCAAACATCGGCTGGGCCAGACCAGCCGCCAGGGGCACGAAAACAGCGACGGGCAACCAGGCAGCCAAAACAGGCGCCACCAGGTATTGATCCCCCAGGGTGTGGCAAAAAACCACCGACACCGAAAATCCTATCACCAAAAGCATACTGATTCCAATTGCCAGAAAAATGTTGCGATTGGCTCCATTCAAAACAAGCGGTAAACCCAAGAACAACAAGGTAACGTCCAGAATGGGCCGTACAAATCGCTTATGGATCAAGACTCGGGTACGTGCTCCGTATTCCATTCCAGGATTCCTCAAGGACTCGATGAGCGACACTGTCGAGGCAAATTGCTGCCCCTGTTGACTCTTCTGGAGGTGCGAAAAACTGACATTACTCACAACAAAACACTCATCGGGAGCCAACCATTCTGTGTCGTACGGAGAAAGAATCACCTTTCGTCCAGCGATCGTCCCAGACGGTAATTCTGACAGATTCGCCGGCTGTGCCACTTTTTTGAGCAAATAACCACCCGGTCGTGCCTCGCTGGGCTCCTGGTAATAAGCAGATTGGGCAACCAACGTTCTACCAAAAGACTGTAAGGCCGTTGGTAGCCGAAAACCTGGCTTACTGATCATCTGCCGGTCGGCAAATGACTTTTCACCACGAATCAGTATGCGACTATCGTGGTCATAGCGAGCATTCAGCCGAACTCCTTTGGTACCATGCCAGTTCTGGGCATTGCGAGACAGCCGATTCTGAAAGGTGGGCAGAAAACATTCACGGTTGAGAACCGACAGAATACTGACGACCATGACCGCCAAAATGATCGGCTTCACGATGCGTGCTTTGGATATTCCAGCCGCCAACATCGCCGTCATTTCGTTGTGATGCTGAAACATGGTGATGGCAAACATTGCCGCAATCAACGTCAAGATGCCACTGGTCCGCTCAAAGAAAGCCAATACCCGCGCACTGTAATACTGGCCCAGAATCGTCCATAAACTGCCTTCCTTTTGTCCCAACGTAATGAATTCGTCCAAGTTGGTGAATAGATCAACGACCACGTATAAGCCAGCCAGGCTCAGGAAACAGACCACGAACGATTTCAGAAACAAGCGGAGGAGATATCGGTCCAGACAAGTCATGCTGACGCGTCGTCCTTCACGCTAAGGAATCCTGCAGTGCACGCGCCAAAGATTCTACCCCCTGGCGGATGCCATCATCATCCTGGACACCGAAACTTAGCCGAATCGTGTTTTTCTGGATCGGCTCGCCTTCTGCCGCAAAGCAGTATTCACCAGGAACGTAAAATATACCTTCATCCATTGCACGGGTTAACAAAGAACCGCTTCGTCCCGTATCTATTCCGTCCGGCAATTGTAGCCAGATATACAATCCTCCGTCAGGCCGTTTCCAGGAAGTCGAAGATTGGCCTCCCAGGCAATCGTTCAAGGCTGACAGCATGGTGTCAAGCTTGCCCTGATAGAGGGATCGCAAGCCTTCAATATGAGGCTCGTAAAGTCCCAGCTCAACGACCTTCGTCATCAAGTGCTGGTTGAAATTTGGTGAGCCAAAATCTGCATTGGATTTGACATTATTTACAGGATCCACCAATGCCTCGGGCAAAATACCCCACCCCACACGCATTCCAGGCGAAAAAGGCTTGGAAAATGTGCCAGCCACCACGACTGTATCGCGATCTTCGTCGAAGCGCAACATGCTAGGAACTTCTTGCCCGGTGTAACGAAGCTCTCGATATGCAGCATCGTCAATCACCATGATTTGTGAATTCGCCTCACGTGACCATCGCTTGGCGATCTCCACGATCTGCTGCCGACGTTCTGCAGACAAGGTCAATCCGCGCGGGTTGTCAAAATAGGAAACAACATAGATCGCCTTTACACGACCTAACTCTCCTCGTTGCTGTAGCTGAGACAGCCTGCCCGCCAATGCTTCCGGCACAATTCCCTCGTCATCCGTGTCCACACCTATCGCTCTAGCTCCCATATTTCGAAAAGTACCCAGGATGACCAAATAGGTGGGAGCCGCGCAGAGCACAATATCGCCCGGATCCAGTAGGCACTCACTAACCATCTGCAGTAATTGGTTACTACCGGCAGTGCATACGACACTGCTCACGTCAAACCGGTGGCTTTCGGACTGCATTCCGTCCTGGCTTAACTGTCGATCAAGTAACCACTCTCGTAACGGCGGATGCCCCGGAGTTGCTCCATACTGTAGTGCTGCTTGGGCTACAACCGGGTCACGCATGACTGCTTCACAAGCGATGCGCACGGCGTCGAGGGGCAAGGATTGCTGATCCACAAATCCGGCTGCCAGCGAGATCAGCTGAGGATACTGAAGTGGTAAGGCCATTAATTCGCCTATCGCCTGACCTTCGGCCCATTCGCTTCGCTGACTCATCAGTGAATTCCCTTACGTGCTGGTTGCTCAAGGCTCGTTGCGGGATACGGAGGTGCCAGAGGCTGGTTGCCGGACTCGTAACGCCCTGAATGCTCTAATCTCTGAACACTGAATCCTGAACGGTGTTCTCCGAACCTCATACATTTGCCCGGTTCGACCGACAACACAACCGGTTTGCCCTGAGCCCGCAGTCTGTGCTCAACACAGACAAGCACCGGAAGTATACATGGATTCGACCGCAAGTCGAAACCGGCGTTTTTTTTCACTCGTGTGCAACGTGCCCCACATGGACCGGCCCCCCTGAAGTACGATACGATGACCGCATGAACAGTGTACCCTGGCTTCGGCCGCTCAAACGAAGTTGGGCGGCAACCTTGGACGTGCTATTTCCGCCTCAGTGCGATTTTTGCTCGTTAGAACTTGAGGCGACCGGCGAGCATGTACAACTTTGTGTCGGTTGTCGCTCACAGCTCACCAAAGTAGCCGAAAGGGTCTGCCAACGTTGCGGATGTCCCGTACCCCAGGTTTCCAGCCCGGACGGTCGTTGCGCACATTGTCGAAAACTTGAATTGCGATTCTTACGAGTCGCACCCTACGGCTGGTACCGCGACGAACTAAAACAGGCCGTAAAGCGTATGAAACACAGTAGCCACGAATCGCTCACCGTGACCATCGCAAAATTTGCAGCAAACCGCTGGGCATCTCAACTGGCTGATTTTCAGGCCGATTTGGTGACCTGCGTACCAAGTCACTGGAGCCGCCGTTTTCAGCGAGGCACGCATGCTCCAGAAAGTCTCGCCAGAGAAGCAAGTCGTAGTTTGCGAGCTCCTGTTTTGCCTCGGCTGATGGCTTGTCGCCGTAAAGTCAACAAGCAAAGTATGTTATCTTTTGCCGATCGGGCACTCAACGTTCAGGGAGCGTTTCGTGTAACAAAAGGCTACGATATAAGGGACGCTCGTATTGTACTGGTTGATGATGTTTTAACGACCGGGGCGACAGCCAATGAAGCAACGAAAGAACTTCTCGTAGCAGGAGCAGCTGGTGTGGCGGTTGCCGTGGTTGCGCGGGCTTTGCCTCTCTAATAAGTAGCCCAACTGTTAACTAAGGCAAAAAATAGTGAATAGAGGGACAGGATTTTTACGACGGTTGGAACATGCCACCTAATTCCGTACCAGATAAATCTATCGTGCAGGTGAAACGACGACATCCGTTTCAGAGTGCCGTTCTGCGCGGACTGGCTGTCATACTTCCGCCGCTTCTGACAATTGTGATCCTGATCTGGGTCTGGAATGCGATAGAACAATATGTTCTTGTTCCCGTCCATTCCGGTGCGCGCAACATCATTGTCTGGTCGATCCAAGACATTCACACAGAAGACCCGGATGCTGGCAGTGGCGTGCCCAGTCGCTTCGTTCAAGTTGGAAATGAATGGGTACCGAAAGAAATCGTTACCCTCGTCAACTACCACGATCGTAGCAAGGATCCAAAACCCGAAACAGCACGACTCATGTACGACCGGTATGTGGAACTGCGGTACCTCAAACCTCGGTTCACGATACCACTTTTTCTCAGCCTGTTCATCATGATCCTGTATCTGCTGGGAAAATTCTTAGCCATCCGCTTTGGTCGCATCATTGTGGGTCTCTTAGAACAACTCATTCACCAACTACCAATTATTCGTAACGTCTATTCTTCCGTGAAACAGGTGACCGACTTTGTATTTAGCGAGAAGGAAATAGAGTACCATCGGGTAATTGCCGTGGAATACCCTCGGCGCGGCATCTGGTCGATCGGCTTCGTAACGGGCGATAGTATGTTAGATATTGGCAGCGCTGCCAACGAGGCGGTATTGACTGTCTTTTTACCTTCCTCTCCTATGCCGCTTACTGGCTACACCATCACCATCCGCCGCAGCGAGGCGATTGACTTGGACATCACAGTAGATCAAGCCATCCAATTCGTGGTAAGCTGCGGAGTCGTAGTTGCACCGCATCAACTGAGAAACCCCACCAACCCACGTTTTCTCAAACATGATCCAGTGTCGACAAACGGCTCGGAACTGTCTGCATCTCGTCGTGATTTCGCAGTCGAGTCTTCCAGCGAAGAAGACCTGAGCCAACAGTAGGCGAGAGCCCCGACAAGTCTTGAGGCTCTCGTACGGTACTGATTAATGTCCTTCTGGCGAATTTCATATGCCGGCACCTATTCGATTGGGAACGCGAAATAGCGCCTTGGCCCGTTGGCAGGCCAAGTGGGTTCGAGATCTGCTGCATTCCGCAGGCACGTTCGTTGAGCTTGTCCCCATTTCGACACAAGGGGATCGTGTCCAGAATACTTCCATCCGAGAAGTCGGTTCAGTGGGACTCTTCACAAAGGAGTTGCAACGAGCCTTACTAGATGGGCGTATTGACCTGGCAGTCCATAGCTTGAAAGACTTGCCCACCGACCCCGTTGCTGGACTGACACTGGCAGCCGTACCTTCAAGGTCCAGCCCCTTCGACGCCTTGGTTGCCGCAGATGGTGTCACACTTAGCCAGCTCCCGCCCGGTTCACGGGTGGGAACCGGTAGCCTACGGCGACAGGCTCAGCTGTTGTACGCACGCCCCGACCTACAACTGGCTGATATCCGAGGTAACGTCGATACTCGCCTGCGTAAACTGGACGAAGGTCAATTCGACGCTCTTTTATTGGCTGCAGCCGGATTGTCACGGCTGGCATTAACCGACCGCATCACCGAAACGATAGATCCTCAGGTCATGATACCAGCCGTCGGACAGGGCGCCCTGGGACTCGAAGTCCGAGAAGATAACGCTGACACCCGTGATGTAGTACGAACCCTTGACGACCGTGCTACCCACAAGGCTGTCATCGCTGAACGCAGTTTGCTGGCTACCTTGCGCGGCGGTTGCCTAGCGCCGGTAGGTGCTTGGGCTCGTTTCGAAGAGGACCACTTTGTACTGGACGCAGTCGTTTTGGATCCTGCCGGAAAGCAACGCTTGCATTGCCAAGCCACAGGAGATCCCGATTCTCCGCAACAATTGGGTGAGCTTGCTGCGCAACAACTGTTCGACGCGGGTGCCGAAGACTTGCTGGCCGCATCTCGAGCATAGCAGCGGTTCCAACATTCTCTCTCTCGGGAGAATATCGCAACCCAAGATGGCAACTTCTGAGCGTCCAAACCACGCTCCACCGTGGTCACTCTTCACCGTCAGGGGTAAACTATGCGGTAGAAAATATCACGAAAGGTTCCTGCCATGCCCGCAAACCTGACGGCTCAATACCACAAGGCCGAAGAACAATATCGACGTGCTGTCCTGCCCGACGAGCAATTGCGCTGCTTGCAAGAAATGCTGCGTGAAATGCCGAAGCACAAGGGCACCGACAAATTACAGTCGGATCTGAAACAAAAGATTAGCAAGCTCAAAAAAGAGCTCACGTCCGGCAGCAAGTCCACAAAAAAAGGAACCGGCATTCGCATCCCTCGACAAGGGGCTGGTACGGCCATCCTGCTAGGGGGGACCAACTCGGGTAAAAGTCAACTCTTGGCGGCATTAACTCGTGCCAATCCGGAAATCGCACCCTATCCGTTTTGTACCCGTGAACCCCTGCCAGGCATGATGCCTTGGCAAGATATCACGGTGCAGGTCATTGACACTCCTCCCATTACCGCAGACTATCTTGAGTCGTACATGCAGGGGCTAATCCGTGGGGCCGATCTGGCGCTACTCGTGATTGACTTGGGGTCTGACGACGGCATCGAGCAGTGCCAAGAAGTCCTCGACAAACTAAATTCCACGAAAACCCGATTAGCGTCCGATTCGTACCTGGATGAAAACGACATTGGCCTATCGTTTACTCGCACCTTTGCCACACCCAATAAAATCGACTCCGCCGGGGCAGTTGAACGGCTCGAATTACTGCATGAACTGTGTCCTCTCGACTTTCCCGAATTCCCCGTCTCGGCAACCATAGAAACGGGTTTGGAACCATTACGCGAAGCCATTTTCCATTCACTCGATATGATTCGCGTGTACACAAAACTCCCGAACCAAAAAGAACCCGATTACGATCGACCCTTTACAGTACGTCGAGGAGGCACCCTATTGGATGTTGCCGAACAAATCCACAAAGACTATGTACAGGATCTCAAATTCGCGCGTGTCTGGGGCAGTGATGTCCACGACGGAACGATGGTGAAAGCGGACTATGTCGTACAGGACAAGGACGTTGTGGAGCTGCATACGTGACAAACGCCAAAATCGCTGATGTATTTGAACAAGTCGCCGACTTGCTGGAATTCCAAGGTGCCAATCCGTTTCGTATACGAGCCTATCGCAATGGCGCACGGACCATTCGTGATTTTCCCGAACCGGTAGCTGGTGTTCTAGCCGACGAGTCTCGACAGCTGACGGATATCGATGGCATCGGAAAAGATCTGGCGCAGAAGACTCAGGTGCTGGTCGAAACGGGGAAACTCCCTCAGCTGAACGAGCTCATGGCGGCCATTCCTGCCACCGTTCTCGATTTACTTCGCATTCCCAACCTTGGTCCCAAAAAAGCAAAAACTCTGTACCAAGAACTCGGTGTTACATCCCTGGAGGAACTAAAAACCGCTTGTTTGAATCATCAGGTTCGCGAGCTGAAAGGGTTTGCGGCTAAAACAGAAACCGTCCTATTGCATGGCATTGAGATTGCCGACGCTGCGAATCGACGCATCCTCTGGGCCGATGCCGATACACTCGCCCAAGCTCTGTTGGAACACCTGCGCCAGTGCGATTCCATCCAGCGCATGGAAATGGCAGGTAGCTACCGCCGAGGTCGAGATACTGTCGGAGACTTGGACATTCTGGTCGTCTCAACCGACTCAGACAGAGTCATGGATTGGTTCGGCGAATTTCCGGAACGGGCCGAAACGATCGCCCGCGGTAGCACCAAAATGTCGATACGTCTAGCCAACGGATTATCGGTCGACCTAAGAGTTGTACCTGCTGAATCCTTCGGTGCTGCGTTGCAATACTTTACTGGCTCGAAAGACCACAATGTGGTGCTTCGTGGCATGGCACGCCAGCGCGGCTTACGAATCAACGAATACGGCGTATTTCGTGTCGAAGATGAAGAACAACAATATCTGGCGGGTCAGGAAGAATCCGATGTGTATGCCACCTTACAGTTGCCTTATTTTCCGCCCGAATTGCGAGAATCCCGACGCGAATTCGACTGGGCCGAACATGGAGCTCTTCCCGATTTGGTGGAGTTGGCAGATATCCAGGGTGATCTCCATATGCACACGACCGCTACAGACGGCAAAGCAAGTCTGCCAGAAATGGTGCAGGCAGCACACCAGCGAGGTTTAAATTACATCGCCATCACCGATCACAGCCAGCGGGTTTCGATGGCAGGCGGTTTGACCGCTGAGCGACTTCTCAAACAATGGGACCAAATCGACCAGCTCTATCACGAGCTGGACGGCAGCATCACAATTCTCAAGGGGATTGAATGCGATATCCTCGAAAAAGGAGGTATGGACTTGCCAGACGATGTGCTGGCTCGCGCAGATTGGGTCTTGGCCAGCATTCATTACGGACAAAAACAATCTCGGGATCAAATTACAGACCGTATCTTGGGCGCCATCCAAAATCCGTACGTGACGGCGATCGCGCATCCCACTGGCAGACTACTTAATCAACGTGAACCGTACGAGGTCGACATCGATACAATGTTCACAGCTGCTGCCCAACACGGAACCTTACTGGAACTCAACGCCAACCCACGACGATTAGACCTTAACGAAATTCATTGTGCCGCCGCCAAAGAACACGGCATTCCCGTTGTCATCAATACCGACGCACACAGCATCGCTGGGCTAGATGTGATGCGTTATGGGATCCTGCAAGCGCGGCGGGCAGGATTAACCAAAGCGGATGTGGCCAATTCTCGCCCCTGGCCAGAACTACAAAAACTGCTGAGACGTAACAGATGACGCAGGACACCTACGCTTTGGCAGTCCACGGCGGAGCTGGAAATGCACCGCTATGGTCCAACAGCCATGAACGCGAAGCGTTAAAAGAGTCACTGGCTTTGGCCCTGGAAACAGGACAGTCCATGCTGCGACGCGGCGCTACTAGCGTCGACACCGTTGAAGCCGTCACGCGGTCCTTGGAAGACGATCCTTATTTCAATGCAGGGCATGGATCATTTCCCAATTACAATGGGGAATTTGAACTGGACGCTTCGATCATGGAGGGTGGCTCCGGAAACTGCGGTGCGGTTGCCGGTGTCCGCACCATCCGCAATCCTGTCAGCGCTGCACGCGCCGTCATGGATCATTCTCCCCATGTGTTGCTTTGCGGAACAGGAGCAGACGAATTTGCTAAGAAGTTCGGAATGGATTTGGTCGAATCCGATTATTTTCGAACTGAACATCGCATGGCGGCGTGGCAACGCGCACGGCGGCGAGCAGCTGATTCCTCACCAGCCAACGATCACTTGGGAACGGTCGGCTGCGTGGCTTTGGATCAGAACGGAAACCTGGCCGCCGCAACCTCGACAGGGGGGATTACTTTAAAACGATTTGGACGAGTCGGAGATTCGCCGTTAATCGGAGCCGGAACTTATGCCAACAACGAAACTTGTGCTGTTTCCTGCACTGGGAACGGTGAGCAGTTCATCAAACACTGCGTTGCGTTTAACGTTTCGGCACTCATGCACTATCGTGGCTGGAAGATTGGCGACGCCGTGGACCACGTGGTGGATCATATTCTGCCCGACCGCTGCGGAGGACTGATCGCCGTCGGTCGGGACGGTTCCTTATCTGTACGTTTCAATACTCGAGGCATGAATCGTGGACTTGCCGACTTTACCGGTCGCTTCGAAGTCGGTATCTGAAAAGTTCACCCAAACGATTGGGTAAACTACGTTGCCTTTACCAAAAATCACTGCGTCTCGTGGTGAGCCATTGGTCCATAAACCTCCGAAAAACTACTGGACACCGTGCCTCGCTCGTCACCCATGCAAGCAGCCGCTTGTCGATTAAGCTCTTGGCGGTAGAATCCATGTTAGCGGCTGCTCATGCGGCGCGCTGTCGATTCGGTACAAGGAGTCATGATGAAAACAAGCGATTGGGTAAGTGAACGGGTTTTTCAATTGGTGCATGGACATAATTTGGTCTACAACACCTGTTGGGAAGATCCACGGTTGGACCGCGAGGCCTTGCAGCTAGGTCCGACCGACAATGTGCTGGTAATTACCTCAGCAGGTTGCAACGCTTTAGACTACGTGCTGACGGAACCCAAACACGTTTACGCAGTCGACATGAATCCACGACAGAACGCCCTGCTGGAATTGAAACTGGCCGGCATTCGTCAACTTGAATTCGACACGTTCTTCAACATGTTCGGTCGTGGAGCTGTCGAAAACGTGCAAACTCTTTACAAGCAAAACCTGCGACCTCACCTTTCCATGTGGTCTCAGCAATATTGGGATCGCTGGATCAAATTCTTTGAGATACATCGACGACGCAACTTTTATTTCCGTGGAACGTCTGGCAGCTTTGCCTGGTTAATGAATGTTTATATCGATCGCATTGTGAAGCTACGACCTTATGTCGATGAATTACTAGAAGCCTCGTCGGTCGACGAGCAAAGAGACATTTATGACAACAAGTTGCGAGATCGTTTTTGGACACGGTCGATTCGGTTTGCCATGGGGCGCGATACCACTTTGTCCATGCTAGGCGTTCCCCGCGCCCAACGCACCGAAGTCGAACGGCACTACAAAGGAGGGATTTCCGGATTCGTCCGAGACTGTGTGGAATCTGTGCTTATCAGGCTACCATTGGCAGACAACTACTTCTGGCGAGTCTACCTGACAGGCCAGTACACACGCACATGCTGTCCAGAATATTTGCGGGAAGACAATTTCAAAAGATTGAAAGACGGCTTAGTCGACCGAGTCAGTGTCTGTACGAACTCGGTAGAAGGCTTCCTGCATTCCTCCGTAGAACCCATTTCCCGTTTTGTCTTACTGGATCACATGGACTGGATGAGTGGAAAGTATTTCAACCTGCTGGAGGCTGAGTGGCAAGCGATTGTACGCCGTGCTGCACCAGGAGCACGCGTCATCTGGCGCAGCGGTGGACTGCATACCGATTTTGTTGACCGTGTGCAAATCACCAAGGACGGTCAATTGCTACCCCTCGGCCAACTACTCACTTACCACCACGAGTTAGCTCGTCAATTACACGCCCGTGATCGGGTACACACCTACGGTAGCTTCTACATTGCCGACTTGGCCGCTTAAGCTATGAGTTTCGTTTCGGACATGAAGGTCCTGTATCATTTGGCGGTGCGTCCCATCCGCGGCACCGACCACGCCGAACGCATGGACAGTTTTTATGCGGGGCAAGCGGAAGCGTATGATGAATTCCGTCGCAGGCTGCTACAAGGTCGCCAAGAAATGTGGTCGGCAATTGATGTTCCTAGCGGTGGCCGCTGGGTCGACATGGGAGGTGGGACAGGAAGTAATTTGGAGTATTTCACAAGCGGATCGCCCATTGAACAGCTGGAACGCATCTATGTTGTAGACCTCGCCGAATCTTTGCTGGGAGTCGCCAAGCAGCGTGCTCATGAGCGGGACTGGAACAATGTTGAAGTAGTGGAGGCCGATGCGACCCGCTTCCGACCCGCTGGCGAACCGGTTGACGTGGTAACTTTTTCTTACTCGCTCACGATGATTCCGGATTGGTTTGCCGCGTTGGAAAACGCTTGGGAAATGCTCCGCCCCGGTGGAACGATTGGTGTTGTCGATTTCTATGTTTCGAGAAAGTACCCCGCAGCCGGAATGCAACGTCATTCCTGGTTTACACGGAATTTTTGGCCGGTCTGGATGAGTTCCGACAACGTGTTTCCCTCGTCGGATCACGTAGCCATGCTCGACCTTCGCTTTCAACGACAATCGTTGAGCGAAGAATTGGCAAAAGTTCCTTATCTGCCTTGGATACGAGCTCCGTATTACATCTTCGTTGGTCAGAAAAAATAGCGTGATCCAACAATCGCTTTGCCAGTGCTAGCAGACTGCAACCACCGTTGCAGTCACAAGTTCATTGCTGGTACCTTCCTCGCCCAAATGTCTGATGCAATTCTGGCGAGGAGCCTATGCTCGTGAAAAAGTGCAACCGTAAAAAGTATGCACCAAGTCCATTGATTCGATTCAAGGCACCCGCCGCTTCCACAATCATTGGATTGGCGTTGTCCTTGAGCTGGTTCTCATGCCTCGCGCTGTTTGCTACGGCACAGGAGCCTCAATGGATATGGGCACAAGATCATGAACAAGGCAACATCCCCATCGGACGCTGCTTTTTTCGTAAAGCATTTCGAATGACGCAACCAGAGTCAGGTCAGATCTCCATTTGGTGTGACGACAAGTACACCCTGTATGTCAACGGTATGCGAGTTAGTGAAGGCATGTCTTGGCAAAAGCCAGACCAACACGATGTCACCAAACACCTAATCCAAGGACGCAATGTGGTCGCCGTGGCTGTTCAGAATTCCGAGGGGAATACTGCGGGGCTAGCAGCTCGCTTGATCGTGAAAGAAAAAGAAAACACCCACGTTGCGCTATCTACCAATAAAACCTGGAAAGCCAGTGTCAAAGTTCTACCCTTGTGGCCGATGCCCGCCTATTCGGATCGACGCTGGAAGGTTGCGCAAGAATTTGGGCAACTCGGTAAAACTCAACCTTGGCTCACTTCCAAACAACCACCAGATTCTGCCACCCCGAAAACCTCACAAGTGGGAACCAAGTCACCACCCGCACCGAAGTCCACCACGCAACAGCCAACTGTAAAAACAGCGAACTCATCAATCAGTACTTCCCACGGTCGATTCAAAATCTCACAAGCATTCTCCATCACGGAGTTGTTCAACCATCAACAGACCGGCTCTGTCATTGCCCTCACATTTGACGAATTTGGACGAATGATCTTTGCTCGTGAACAGGGTGGATTGTTCCTCGCGGAGGATTCGGATGGCGACGGCCAACTGGATAAGATTTCGAACCTGACCGACCAAGTGAAAAACTGCCAAGGCATTCTGGCGGTCAACGGCCAATACTATGTGGTTGGAGACGGTCCGAACGGATCCGCTCTCTACCGCTGGCAGGGATCCCATCAAAGGCCCATTCCCAATCTCGAGACGATGGTGAAGTTTCGTGGTGAATCACATGAACATGGCCCTCATGGACTAACGTTGGGTCCCGATGGAAAGATCTACGTTTCCTTGGGCAACCTTACGGCCATGGACATGGACACCGACCCGGCCGGTCCCTATCAAAACTACTATGAGGGGCTGCTAGCCAGTCCGAAATATGAAGACCCTGGTGGTCACGCCACGGACGTCAAAGCACCCGGTGGAACGATCATTCGCGTCGACATAAAGACCCAAAAAGTAGAAACGGTAGCCGGTGGTCTCCGTAATGCGTACGATTTGGCGTTTGATCGCTACGGAGAATTGTTTACCCACGACTCCGACATGGAATCGGATCAAGGTACTCCGTGGCATCGAGGTACCCGGCTACTCCATGTCATTGAAGGGGCTGAATTCGGTTGGCGATCCGGTTGGTCCAAGTGGCCCGATTATTTCGTCGATAGTACTCCCCCGGTTGCGGACACTGGTCGGGGATCGCCCGCCGGCTTGGTCTTTTATAATCATTTCGCTTTTCCGACGAGCTACCACAACGCTCTCTTTTCCTGCGACTGGTCGTCAGGCCGGATCATGGTCTATCGCTTAGAACAAAATGGCACCTCGTGGGACGTTGACAGCGAAGTTTTTCTAGAAGGCCAGCCTCTCAACGTCACCGACATTGAAGTTGGCCCTGACGGCGCGGTTTATTTCACGACAGGCGGACGCAACACGAACGGGGGAATCTATCGTGTGTCGTGGAACGGCACCGTTCCAGAAGACCGTCAGGACCTGGGAAAAGACGTCTCCAGCGTGATCCGCCAACCTCAATTCAACAGTGCCTGGTCTCGTCAAGCGATCACGCTAAAACAGCAAGAGATAAAAACTGGTTGGGCCGACCAACTAACACATGTCGCCAAAAGCAAAAAGAATCCACCGTCCTACCGGATCCGTGCACTCCAAACCATGCGATTATACGGCCCCCTGCCTTCGCTGCCTTTGTTACTCGAGCTCTCCAGCGATAGCCATCCACAAGTACGTGCCTCGGCAGCGTACTTTATGGGCGTCGGGAAGCGGGACAGCTTTGTTCCCCAACTGAAAGAAATGCTCAAAGACGATCATGTCCACGTTCGTCGACACGCCTGCGAAGCCCTGCTACGCATTCAACCCGATCTTGAATTGGCCGACATCAAGCACAACCTGCAATCGACGGATCGTATGGAATCATGGGCAGCACGCAGGTTGCTGGAAAGGATCCCAGCGGATCAATGGCGGGATCAAGTCCTCTCTACCGATCATCATCGCTTGTTCATCCAAGGTGCCCTCGCCCTGATGATCGCGTACCCCAGTCATCAACATGGTCTGGCAATCACGCAGCGAATTACCAGCCTGATCCCCACCTACATGAATGACCGGGACTTCACGGACATTCTCCGAGTGCAACAGTTAGCCATCTTAAGAGCCCATTTGAGTCCTGAGGAAGCCAAACCGTTAGCACACTTACTGGCCATCGAGTTTCCTGCAGGCGAATCTAAGATGAATCGTGAAGTCGTTCGTCTGCTTGCGTATTTACAGGTCAGCTCCTGCATGGACCGCTATGTCCAATTCTTACATTCGGATGCGGACGAATTGGAAAAACTTCATCTGGCCATCCATCTACGATACCTGGAATCGGGTTGGACCAGCGCCGCCAAGATCAACGTTTTGAAGTATTTCGACCAAGCAATGAAATCGCCCGGCGGAAAACACTTTAACAACTATTTGCAAAATATTTCTCTGGACTTCGGGAACCTGCTGACACCGTCCGAGCGCAAGGACGTCCTGCTGGGTGGCGAGAACTGGCCGAATGCCTGCTTCGTTGCCCTGTATGCTATGGGAGAAAAATCTCTCCCGTCGGCCATGTCGGCCATTCGTCAATTGGACGCCGACGTCGCCGAATGGAGTGATCCCGCCAGCGACCGGTTAAAAATTGCTATCGTTGCCACGCTCGCGAGTGAAGGTAGCGAAGCGTCTTTCGAGTACTTGCGTCAGATGTACGAAAAAGATGCAAACCGACGAGTACATATTGCCATGGCACTCGCTGAACAACCATCAGAAAAAAACTGGTCCTATCTGGTCCAATCCATTCCCCTCCTGGATGGCCCCATCGCCTTAGACATCATACGACGATTGCAGGACATAGATCGGGCCTCCGCCGAACCGGAAGAGATCCGCCAAGTCATCCTACAAGGTTTGAAACAAGACACAAAAGGAAAAAAAGAAGTCATTCGTCTGCTGCAACATTGGACGGGAGAAATGCTGAATACAGGCAACCGGTCACCGGACGAAGAGATCCAGCGGTGGCAACAATGGTTTTCCGATAAATACTCAGATCACGCCGTGGCCGAATTACCCAAATCACAAAACGGAAACCAATGGCAGGTCGACGAAATTCTCACAACCTTGGATTCATCCGACGGTTTGTCCGGATCGCCACACCGAGGCGCTCATGTTTATTCTAAAGCACAATGCGCTAAGTGCCATAAATATGGTGACTTGGGAGAGACCCTCGGTCCTGATCTATCCACGGTGAGTCGTCGGTTTCACAAAAAAGAAATCGTCGAGTCGATTCTACACCCTTCCCATGTTGTCTCTGACCAATACGCGTCCAAGACGGTCTTTACGTATGATGGCAAGATATACACTGGCATCGTCTCGTCAGCAGCTGCTGGGGAATTGGTCATCACCAAATCGAACGGCGGCCAAGCCGTCATTCCCAAGGACGTGGTCGAAAAAATTATGCAAAGCCAGGTTTCCGTAATGCCCGATGGCCTGTTAGATTCGTTAACATTGCAAGAGGTGGTCGACCTTTTTACGTTCCTTAACGTACCGGCGAGATCTAGCGTTTCGACCAGACGCACACAACCGCCACGGTAGCACGACTTCTCAAATGGATGCTTTGGCTTGGATTGACGACAAACTCGCCGCCCACGAACATGCTGGTCTGTTGCGGCAGTTGAGAACCTATGAAGGCTCCACAGCAATCCTCATTGCATCTTCTGGCCAAACCGTCGTCAACTTCGCATCGAACGACTATCTAAATTTGGCCGGCGATCCGCGTCTGTCGACGGCAGTGCGGGAAGCGTTGGAACGACAAGCATGGGGTAGTGCGGCAAGTCCACTGATCACGGGACATACAAAGTACCATGCAGAACTAGAACACGACTTGGCGGAATTCGAGAAGACAGAAGCCGCGTTGGTTTTTTCGTCCGGTTACGCAGCGAATGTGGGTACGATCACGTCTCTCGTTGAACGAGGCGATGTGATTCTGAGCGATGCCAGGAATCATGCCAGCATCATTGACGGCTGCCGGCTCTCCGGAGCGCGCATTCAGATCTACCCACATCTTGACATGGAATTCCTGGAAAAGATGTTGGCCCAAGCATCAGGGTTTCGCCGGCGTCTCATTGTCACGGATTCTCTTTTTAGTATGGATGGCGACCTAGCACCATTAGATACGCTGGTCACGCTTGCGAAACAATTCGACACTATGTTGATGATTGACGAAGCCCATGCAACAGGTGTATTTGGCCAACAAGGTCGGGGGGTTGCCGAGTGGTACGGACCCCATGTGACTGAAGGTGTTCATGTCAAAGTGGGAACCTTAAGCAAGGCTTTGGGCTGTGCCGGAGGCTTCGTGGCCGGCTCAACAAAGCTCATCGCATGGCTTGTCAATCGAGCCCGTCCCTACATATTCTCGACCGCTCAAGCTGCCCCTGGAATGGCCGCCGCTCAAGCAGCATTGCAAATCATCCGCTCCGAACCTGAGCGACGTCACCAACTGCTGGCAACATCTCAACAGGTTTGCGAAACGCTGCAACAGCAAGGCTGGTCGGTCAGGTCCAACAGTCAAATCATCCCCATCATGATCGGTGATCCTTCCAGCGCCGTACGGATGTCAGAACAGCTGCTGCAACAGGGACTGATGGTCCCAGCTATCCGGCCACCATCGGTTCCGGAGGGAGAATCGCTGTTGCGACTCAGTCTGAGCTGTGGCCACACCCCCGAAATGATTGACCAGGTGTTGAATGCATTCGCCGAGTTGTCATCCGCGACAGCCTGACCACAAGGTCATTCATGCCGCAATGCCTCAATAGGATCCATCATGGCGGCGCGGCACGCCGGATAAATTCCGAACAAGATGCCGATGCCGGTCGATATGAAGAAGGCCAGCCCAAAGTACCAGGGTTCTAGGATCGGAACGACTTCGATCACCACCGTTGGTAGGGCCGCCATCAATTCAGGGGCGCGCCTAGCGATCTCGTCCTTGATCAGGTTCACCACCTTGGGACAAAACGCTCCCAGTAGCACGCCAAATAATCCTCCGGCAACGGTCAGTACGGTCGTTTCAATCAAGAATTGCAGGACGATGTCTTCTCGTTTCGCACCCAAGGCACGTCGAATTCCGATCTCACGTGTACGTTCGGTCACGGTGGCCAACATAATATTCATGATGCCAATGCCGCCAACCAGCAGAGAGATTCCGGCAATGATTCCCATAAAGACCATGAACATGACACGTGTTGTTTCCGCTTGCTCCAACAGCTCCTTGGGCACAATGACACGAACGTCTTGCCGTTGGCCGTGGGTCCGCTCCAAAGTTTGCTCCACCAAATCCGCCGTCTGCATCACATGGTCGATGTCATCGATGCGAAGCGTGATTTGGTTCAACTCGACTGTCTCTCCTTCTCGCGAGCCACTGCGACGCACCACGACCGTATCCCCAATCCTCCGCCTCAAAGTTGTAATGGGAATGTAGATATCCTGGGAAAAGTCTTGAGCAGCCAAAGAACCGCCAATGGCTGCTGTTGGTTGGCGGGGCCGCAGCACACCAACGATTTGATAATAATCCTGGGGTTCCGGTAAATAGATACGTCTCCCAATGGGATCTTGATACGGAAACAATGTTTCTGCGACTTCTGCGGCAAGGACGCAATGGTTTTGCTCTGTTTTGAGTTCCGCGTCCGTCACGAAATGACCACGTTCTATCAGCAATTGTGTTACGTCGGCGTAATCTGGCGTACATCCCACGACTCGAGCAAACAACGCACGGTCCTGATACTGAACTTCCCGTACGATTTCTCGAATCGGTAAGGCACTGGCAATCGTGGGAACCGTTTCGATAAGCGTTTCGAAATCTTCACGCAGCAAACCGTAAGGCAACACGAACGAGGTTGTATTCCCATCCGGACTGGTGGCAGGTTTCACGGATCGTACGATGATGTTGTCCGCTCCCAACCCTCTAATTTGTTCCTGAGCCTTCTGGCTAATACCGGCGCCGATTGCGAGCAACCAGATAACACTGGCCACACCAATGAAGATTCCCAATACGGTCAGCAGCGAACGGAGTGGGTGCAACAACACACTTTTCATACCGATCGAAATCGTACGTAATAGGACCATAAAACAAACGCCTGCCTAAACTAGATCGTCCGACTGAATGTACCCGTCACGCAATCGAATGATCCTCCTCCCCCGACTAGCCACGTCGTCTTCGTGAGAAACCATGATGATCGTTTTGCCCTGCTGGTTCAGGAGATCAAACAAATCCAAAATTTCTGCAGTTGTTTCCGAGTCCAAATTCCCAGTCGGCTCGTCGGCCAGAATAAAATACGGATCATTTGCCAAGCTTCGGGCGATGGCCACCCGCTGCTGTTGCCCTCCGGACAGCTGCTGTGGACGGTGTTTCAGCCGTTCTTTTAACCCTACGAGTTCCGCTAATTCGCGACACCTGCGGCGCTCGGACAACGAAAACCGACCGCGATAATGCAGAGGTACTTCGATGTTCTCCAAAACATTTAGTTGAGCAATGAGGTTGTAGGACTGAAACACAAAACCAATTCGGCTGGCGCGGATCTGAGAAAGCTGCCTGTCGTCCATCCGCGCGACGTCGTCTTCTCCCAACCGCAGCATCCCTGCGGTTGGGCGATCCAGACATCCCAATAAGTTCAGCAAGGTACTCTTACCAGAGCCAGAGGGCCCCATGATGGTAAGGTAGTCACTTTCGGGAACTTCAAAAGAAATACCACGTAGCGCTCGGACCGTTTCGCCCTTGAGCACGTAGTCCTTCGTCAACTGCTCGACTTTGGCAGCCAGCTTCACAGGTTGCCGTCCTTGTTTGTTGGCACAGCCGCCTGCCGCCGTTTTGTTGCAGCAAATCGTTTTTCTGCTGCCGAAGCATCCACTTCGGGGATGACAAATTTATCCGCATGCCGACGAGCGTTCGCCACAACCTTTTGCCCGACTTGCAAGCATTCCGGCACCTGCTCTTTGATGGCCACCGTTTTGCCGTTGGTCGAGATCACGGTAATTTCTCGAGTTTCCCACTCGCTTCCTTCCTGGACCAGACAAAACGTTCTCCCCTTCGATTCGTAAACCGACTGGATCGGAAGTTGCAGCACATCGTCACTCTTTTCGACATGAATACGTGTCTCGGCCGTCAAACCGGTCAAGATGCCGGCCGGAGGGTCTAGAATTTGGATGAAGGTGGCATATTCCTTGGCCGTCGAACGCCACCAATGCCCTGGTTCAGCATACTTATTCACTTTGACCACTTCACCGCGAAAAAGTCGTTCACCGAGAGCATCGATGCGAATGGTCACCGCCTGCCCGGGCTGTACCAGATTGACACGCGCCTCGTTAATCTTGGCTTTGACCCGCATTTGCTCGGGATCGGGCAAACGAATCAAAACTTGCTGCTCTCGTACAGGCGTACCCGGCTCGACAATAAACTCGTTACTTCGGCCACTATTGACGTTGGCATACACCACCACTCCAGCCTGGGGCGCCAAGACGCGACAGTTTGCGATTTGCGATTCGATTTCATTCAGCTTGCGCAGTTCTTCAGCATGGCTATCCTTCTCGTTCCGCCACTTCACTTCTGCGGCTTTAATATCACTGTTGAGTTGCGTCAGCATCTTCCGTTTTGTGTATTCGCGCAACACCATCAGTCGAGTCTTTGCGGCGTCCAGCTCGTTTTGGGCCTTGGCCACGGCAAACCGCTGTGCCTCTAATTGTAAATTCGTCAATAGTCCTTTGGCGAGCAAACGCTGGGCAGATTGCAATTCAAGTTGTGCCCGTTTAAGTGCGTCTTCGGCCACATAGACCTCATTTTCGATCGTCTTTTCTTCTTGTACAAACGTACCTTCCAGGTATTCGGTCTTGGCGATTTCTGCCGTTTCCAGATCGGCTTCGGCTTGAATCACAATCGCTTCGCTCGTATTGACAACAATCCTTTGACGACCTCGTTCTTCTTCCAGTGATGACGAATCGAGCGTAATTAACCAATCATCCACCTCAACGGCGGTTCCCTCAGAGACCACATCCAAAATGGTTGTCGACGTTCCACTCCCCGAACGCGACCGAACTTCACATCGCACCTCAACGCTATTGGAACTCTCCACTTCCCCCTGTTCCAAGACGACGTGCTCGTATTCCCCCCGAATCACCTCAGCCATCAACGGCACATTGGCTTCGGTTTCTATCGAGCCAGACCACCCAAACAGGTTCCAGTACCAAGCAACCGCCAGCATGAAACACAGTAGGCAGGCAGCAATCAAGAACACGGATAGCACCGATGCCTTACGTGTGGATCTTCGGCTCGTGTGGTATGGCACGTGTGGTCCTTTGAAAAAACCGATAAGAATAGCCTGCCAAGGCCATTCTATCATTCCCGAATCGATCTCGACAATGATTCCTAGAGAGTTATCGGGGACACACCCCCACCCCCACACGGAATCCATGGCACCGCACGTCCATTTTCCAACGAGTAGGCCATGCCGCTTGATTCTTTTTGGAGGGGGGGACGCGCCAGTCCCCAGCCCGCCATCACTCAGATTCAATTCTTTTACACTAACAATATTCTAGTTGGCGTGGCTTCTGTTGTCACCTTCTCAAGCGAGAGCCGACCCGTGAACGCCCACGTTGATTGGCTATCAGTTCACGGTGATCGACAGGTGTCACAAGATGATCGTTCTGGCCTTGAAAACATTCCTGATGCAGGCGCCCCTTTGTGGAACACGATCTCTGAACAACTGAAAGTTCATCCATCACTTCACGATGCGGGTCACACCCACCATCGCGGCAACCAGGAAGCGGGTACACGCCTCCCAAAGGTCCGGGGTCAACCCATAACCCATCCTGATCTAGCTGCATCGTGCCCAGATCGAAGTCGAGCACCTGCCGTTGCACCTCGTAATTGACCCAGACACTTAGGAAGTTGTTCTGTGCATCTTGTAGATCCGCGAGTGCGGAAACGACATCTCGTGCTGCTGTCACTCCCGATGTCTCTCCTCGCTGTTCTGAAAGTGTGAGTATTTCGTCGTTTAAAACTACCTGGTCGATGGCGCCAATGACAGCTAGACGTTGCTGTTCGAAATTAAGCTGGTTTAACTCAATCCTTCGGATGGTAGATCGCAGGTCCCTCGCAATGCGATCCTCGAATCGATAATACGATCGTTTCGCCTGTTGGTATTCGATCAGTGCTTGCCGATAGTTATTTCGTTCCAACAAACGCGTTAAAGGAGCGTCAAAGGACAGAGACATTCGTATCCTTCCGGTTGGTGAGCGGAACTTAACAGGATTGTCACCGACAGTGTTCAAATCACCGCTAACACCAAAGTCGAGTGTGCTCTCCAAATCGTCCGCATTGAATTCGATCAATCGCCACGAGTCCACCAGTGCGGCTCGGGCGTTCTTCCAATCACGTCGACATTCACGTGCGATTTCAACAGCGTCTACCGCATCCATCTCTACGGGCACTAGCTGAATGCTCTGAGCCCGCGCCCGGGCCTGCAACAGTGATAGATCCAACACGTCCTTGGCTAACTGTGAGAGCATCCCAGGAATCTCAAACACCAACTCGCGTTCGAGCACATCGACTAAATCATCAGTGGGTACGGACTCCACGACTTCCAGCATAGTAGAAAGCCTTTGTTCGACATGGCCAAAACGTTGCACGTAGTCGTGAAGCTTGTCTTGCAGCCGTTCCGTCTCACGAGCCAGGCGATCAGGCAAGGTGACGAGCGATTCTACGTCAAACACAGACGCATGAACTTGGGCAGGAAGTTGGACTTGGCAATCCACTGGATCCGGAAAGCCCTCATCCAGCCTGAATGCTCGAGAATACTTTTGTTGCAAACGTTTCAATTCACGCCGTCGAGGCTCAATCGATCGGCGCAAACGGCCAATGTCAGTATGAGCTCTCTCGATGTTGGCGGTGGTGAGTTCATCGGAAATCCTCCGAGCCTCCTCCACTTCATTCGCTACGTTCCTCAGGTAATCGGCAACAACGGCTCGACGATCAATTGCGTCCTGGCCATCGTCTTGGATTGTGGAATCTGACCTTGCTGAGATACGGGTCAGAAATCGTTCGGTTGTTCGGCCAACTTCCTGTTGAATCTCGGTAATACCGGTTTGCCGAGGTATGATTTGGTCGTCAACAAGCTGAAAGCGTTCCAGCTGTGGGTCGTGAATCCGCACGCAAACCTGCGGTGGTAACCCCAACTCTAATTTGAAATTATCCAGCGCGACCTGGTATTGATTTTGACTGTTAAGCAACCGACTTTGAGCATTAAGAAGTGCCTGATAGGCTTGTGCGATCTGTAGTCTTTGGCGAAGGATTTCGTCAGGACGTTCCGGAATCTTTTGCAAGGACTCACGTAACGTCTCTTCGAGTTGTTGCAAGCTGCTTCTCAAACCAGCAATGTTGGCTTCTTGATTGCGAATATTTTGTTGCAATTGCAACAGGCCTAGGAAACCTGCTGCCTGGCCGGCTCCTGCTCCAAAACCACCGAATCCGGCAGTTGCCGTGGAAAAGGTCCGGTTGCCAACTCCACCGAATCCTCCCCCCCCCACTCCTGTAAATCCTGAAAAGCCACTGGTACCAAAAAAACCACCCCGCCGTGTGGGGCCACGCGACGTATTGTTACCGGTAACAACGTCCAAATAAAATCCACGACGATAACGTTCCATAGATCGAACGTTCGCCAACAATGTCCGTTCCGATAGCGTCAGCGTCTCCATCATGCGATCTCGACCGGCCCGGCGCAGCAGTGGTTGCACGAACGCAAAGTCGAGCAACGTTGAGCTAACGTTACTGTCGGGCCCAGAAAACTCCCAGACGATTGAATTCGCCAGCCCCACCACCAGGTCAGCACCCGTGGTAAACATCTTTTCTACACGAACCCCCTGTGTCGCCACAGCAAGTTCACTCGACGACTCTCCTCCACTTGACCGTCGACGCCCGTCTAAGGTCCCTTGGGTGGCTTGCCCTGCAAAGTATTGCCTGTCAAAAGCAAATCGTTCCGCACTCACGTCCAATGCCGAAAGATAAAGTGTTTCCAATTCACGCTGGTACGACGCCGAATGTAACAGGCCGACACGCACGGCTCGCTCGACATTTAATTCCAGGACACCGTCTTCGCCGCGAGGAAGACGTTTCACCCAATGGGGATTCTCCACCAATTGGGTGTCGCCATTCGCATGCCAACAGGGATAACCAGCTTTGCAATCCACGCAATGCATCAACCGGTGAGCGACCGGATCATCGGGTGGCATCGGAGAATAATCCGGACAAAATGGATCGAACATCCTCGAACGAGGATCCACTTGAATGGTAAAGTCGACTTGATCGTACCCAGCATCACCAGCCTTTTCACCTACGAGCCACTTCACTTGCTCATCGGCTTGTTGCCGATAAAACGCCCGCCCACAACCAACCAAGGACAGCACCAGGACGGCCATGAATATCAGCAGCCACTGGTGCCACTCTCCGTAAACTGCTGGTCGTCGATCCGCAGACATCAAGCTGCCTCCCTCAACGAAGACAATTCGGGGCATGTCACGCGAAAATCGACCACCGAGAAGAGCGTCTGCAACTGTGTAAGGAGTCGGTCGAGGTCTCCGCCACGGTTTCGCATTCCCTCCTGCAATTGGCTGGAGATCCTTTGCGATACTTCGGACACACACTGTCGTCCAGCTGGTGTGATCTGCCACATTTGGCGTCGACGGTCTTGCAGCGATCTCTGGCTCGCCAACAAACCTCGACCCCGCAGGGACTCGACCAAGCCACTCGTTTGCGCCTTGCTCAGCCCGACCAGGCCCGCCAGTTCGCACTGAATTAGTGCCTGAGACTCAGCGCGATAACAGACCCACAACAAAAGAAACTCGGCCTCGGTGATTTCCAATCCAGACAGGCAAGCTGTCAAAATCCGTTTACTGCGCTGAGTCGCAGTATGCAAGCATTGAACAATGTCGAGTAGGGTTTCCGGGGATCGATGCATGACGAAACCAACACGGGAATCCCCCCCTCCATTCGTTCACCATAGAACTAATCGGAACAAAACTGTTCGGACTTGAACGATTATGTCGGTTGTGCCATTTCTTCGGCCAAACATTCGGCGCTAAAATGAATTTTCCGAACAGCTTGCTGCAGTACAATAAGACATGTTCAACTTGACTACCCGCATTGCCCAGCTTATCATCAAAGTTGACGGCAATTTATTCGCTTTCGCGTAACTCTTCAGTACAGATGCATCCATGTCGCGACGGCGACAGCTGTCAGGCAAGTTTCGTTCACCGGCTCGCTAACCTTTACAATACGAGCAAGTGGCGAGCGATTTTTAAGCGGGCTAATCTACGATGGGCACCGCTGAGGAACAGATAGAGACATGATGTATTACTTGATTCTGGCCTTGGTCCTGATCATCGCCTATGCCCTTCTATACTTTGCTGCAAAGAATTGGCATTGGCTAGACATCACAGCATTGGCCATTTTTCTTCCGATGTTGCTGCTGTTCTTCACCCTTTCGATGATGGTGCTGAAAACCCTGCATGTCCACCGCACAGCATATCAATCACACAAGGAGAAGTTAGCAGATGCAGTGCGAAATAACGAGGTACTGCGCCACGGACACACCATTACTGCGGACGGCGAGATTAAACGAGCAGAATCAGGAACCTGGCTGACTAAGGTTCGTGAGGAACTAGGGCGCACCCTCTATGATCGGGGACGAGTATGGCCCAACTGCCTCATCCGTGGATTCGACGGCACGAAGTTACAGGTCGAAACCAGCCAGTGGGGCGATGAGCTGTGTTCTGGAGCAGAGCCACCCTCGTTGGAAGAAGCTGGCGATGGTGCTGAAGCGCAATTAACAATACGTAAACACGGGATCGAAGAAAAAACCGTGTTGTATCTATTCGCTCAGGTTTCGGTAAGTCAACTGGAAGTTTCCGTTCAGGAAGCGGTCCTCGCAGGGACCGCAAACGCCGACGAAATTATCGCACGTGGCGAGCGCTGTGCGCTGCCCACCATGTATCTAGGGGAATACCTTGTTGCAGAACAACAAGAAGCTGGTGTTGTCTTGCAACCGACGATCCCATTGTCCGCAGCCCAGCAAGAAGTGATTAACAACCCCAATAGCCCTTGTGTGTTGTACGAAATGATGCCAATGGACACGCACGTTGCCTTTGAGGGAATGAATGAACAAAACAAACGAGCTCTTTTTTCGGAAGAGCTTGTCGATGAATATATTCGAGATGGCCAGACGGCCGATCGCGACAGTGATCCACCAGAACGGACATTGGTGCAAGTTCAGTTTAAGGAAGCCTACAACGACATCATGGTAGATGCACCGGACGAGCCTCCTCGGCTTCCGTCCCGTGACTTTAATGCCCTTGGACAGGCCTTACCTGCATGGCTTCGGCATGGAGGTGACGGTGATGCGGCGGGACGAGTTCAATTTCAAGTTGGCGAGATGGCATTTTTTGACACCGAAACCGCTCAGCAGTTGGTCCAAGGCGGCATCGCCGAAGAAGTCGACCGAATCTACATTCGTCAGCTTCGAGACTATGAATTCTTATTTCACAAAATCTATCGACAGAGCACGATCGTGGACGACCGCACCCGATCCACCCAAGACGACATCACTCGGCTTGAACAGGCTACTGCCCGAACACAACAATCGATCGATTATCGCACGGAAGAAACAGGAAAACTGACGCACGACAAACAAGGGTTTGAACGTGAACGTGGTGAAATCAATCGCTATCATGAATCTCTCAACGTGCGCTATCAAAAATCTCGACAAGAGCTAAGTGCCTTGTACCGGGAATCGCTCGCACTGGCAAACCAGCTGAAAGCGGAAAGCCAACGCGTAGAAGATCTTGTCAAGTCGCGCACGCAGCGCTTGGGTACTCTAACACCATAGTCCCATCCCAACAGTAATCTGTGGACACGTGGCAACTGGGAGGCAAATATCTGCACTCCCATTCTGAACCAGTATTGCGTAGGATAACGATCGATTACGTGTGAAATCCAGGTTTCACTGCACGCATTTGATCCACGCATGTTCCTCCAACGACTTGTTGTTCTATGGGATTAGCAGAACGGGACTATTACCGAGACTCCGGCTCGACAGGGACGCTGTTCCGTTTACCGCAATCAACGATAAACAAACTACTGCTGATCAACGTGGTGGCATTTTTCCTCAACAAATTACTATACCACGAGACGAATTGGATCACCCAGCAACTCACCCTCAACCCCGCCGTTCTGTTTCAGCCTTGGTTGTGGTGGAAGTTTGTCACTTACGGCTTCGCCCACGATTGGTTTAACCTCATGCACCTGGCGGGCAACATGTTTTGCCTGTGGATGTTTGGACGAGAGATCGAAGGCATCTATGGCAAGCGTGAATTCCTACGTCTCTATCTCGTCTCGATCGTGCTCTGTGGATTGTTTTGGGTTTTCAAAGAGTTGGCTCTGCAACAGCCCCTGGTTCCACTACTGGGAGCTTCGGGAGCGGTCACCACGGTCGTTATTTTGTATTGCCTGCATTTCCCCAAACGGACCATCCTGTTGATGGCCATCATTCCCATGCCGGCTTGGATCTTCGGCATCCTGCTTATCCTGATGAACGTTTTTCAATTTGCGCCACAGTCGGAAAACTCCAGGATCGCCTTCGATGTGCACCTGGTAGGAGCTGTCTTTGGCTTTGTCTATTGCAAGTTCGGCTGGAATTTCGGCCGTCTGACGTCATCGTCGGCTGGTGGAAGCCAACGTGGAACAAAATTGAAAACCATCTTTCGTCGCCAACCCAAATTACGGTTACATCACCCCGAAGAACATATCCGAAGCCTTGATCGGGAGGCTGATCGAGTGCTGGATAAGTTACACCGTGATGGCGAAGAATGCCTGACCGACCAGGAACGGGCCATCCTCGCTGACTACAGTCGCCGCATGCGACAAAAACTGCAATAATGTTTCTTAGGTCTGGGCTGTAACGATAACGGCCGGAACTTTGGGGCCAGATGAAGGAAATGTCTCGAGTTCAGGTCTTTTACGTGTCCTCCATCTTGCCACGAACATCCAGTCGCGAACAACCATCATCCAGCCTACTTGGATTTTCCAAGTTAGCTCACGAAGTTGACAGCTAACCTAGCAACATTTCGACCATGCCCCAAAACCTTCCACATGTCTACCAAGTCGTCGCAGCTGCTCAGCCCTGAACTGCTGGCTCAACTCGAACGTCTGGAACTTGTCAGCCGCAAGATTTTTCGCGGCCGCATGAAGGGAGAGCGGCGCAGCAAGCGAAAGGGACAGAGTGTCGAGTTTGCTGACTTTCGCAACTACGTCGCCGGGGACGATTTACGGTTTATCGATTGGAATCTGTACGCTCGGCTCGATAAGTTATTCCTTAAGATGTTCCTCGAAGAAGAGGATTTACATTTTTATGCGCTAATCGATGACAGCCTTTCCATGAAATTTGGAACTCCAACCAAATTCGAATATGCGAAGCAATTGGCAGCTGCGCTGGGGTTCATTGGCTTATGCCGAGCCGACCGAGTGCGTGTCGAGGCGATGAATCAAGACCTGCAGGCGCCGGCTCCGATACTCCGAGGCAGGCACAGTCTATGGCGATTGACCGAATACTTGGAAGGTATCCAGGCGGGAGAAGGTGTGCCATTAGTGGACGGCATCAAAAACTTCTGCCTGCGTAACAGCGGGAAAGGAATCCTTGTACTCATTAGCGACTTGATGGACAAGCAGGGATTTGAGTCTGCTTTTCGCTTCCTGCTGGCTCAACAAATGGACGTGTATGTGATTCATTTATTCAGCCCTGAGGAGCTCGATCCGGAAGTTCAGGGAGACTTGCGATTGATCGACTGCGAGGACGGTGATGCAGCCGAAATCACGGTGAGCCGTCCCCTGCTAGACCGCTACCGACGCACGGTTGCGACTTTTGTGGACTCGGCACGCGAGTATTGTACTCGTCGCGGAATGGCGTACTTGATGACGAACACACATGTGCCTGTTGAGCAGCTAGTGTCCAGCTATTTGCGACAACGTGGCCTGGTGCGGTAAGAGACACCATGACGAATATGCTTCTTGGGTGGCAATGGCTCATATTGGCAGCGATCCCGCCGTTGATCGTGCTGCTCTATTTTTTGAAATTGAAGCGTCAACCACTGGAAGTTCCCAGCACCTATTTGTGGCAGCGCACCATCGAAGATCTCCACGTCAACAGCCTGTGGCAGCGGCTCAGGCAAAACATTCTGCTGTTCCTGCAGTTGCTGTTGATCTTGCTCATCATGCTGGCTTGCCTGCGCCCCAGTTGGAGAGACCGGCAGTTGCTGGGCAATCGTTTCATCTTTCTTGTCGACGTGTCGGCCAGCATGCGCGCCACCGACGCTGACGGCTCACGCCTGGCTGAAGCCAAACGTCGGATTCAACAATTGATTGATAACGAAATGCGGTCGGGCGACACCGCAATGGTGGTTAGTTTTTCGGACGAAGCCCGCATCGAACACGAATTCAGCCGCAACCGACGTCAGTTGTCTCGAGCCGTCTCCGAAATCAAACCTACCTACCGCACAACAGATCTCGACGAAGCCCTACGCGCGGCTGCGGGCAGAGCCAATCCGGCCGACAGCCGCGAACGAGAAAGCAATGTCATGGCCGTTGCCGACGCCCTCCCTGCCACCTTGTATATTTTCAGCGACGGAAACGTACCGACCGTATCCGATTTCGACTTGGGAAACCTGACACCAAAATACATTCGCATGGGAAGCGATACTTGTCACAACGTTGGTATCGTGACGTTTAACACCGAACGGAACCCAGAAAATCCAAACCGCTTGCATGTGTTTGCACGCTTGCAACATTTCGCTCGTGAGGACACGGACGAGGAACATCCATCCAAGATTTCGGTCAATGTCAATCTTTACAGAGACGACGGCTTGATTGACTCACGAACGATCACACTTGATCACGGAGGATCCGGCAGCCTGGGCATGACACTGCACCATTTTGAATCCGGCACGTTGCGTTTGGAGATCGAAGAAGATGATGACTTGGCCGTCGACAACGTAGCGTACGCCACCATCAGGCCTCCCCGGCAAGCCGATGTGCTGCTCGTTACTCCGGGCAATCAACCTCTGGAATTGGCCATCTCTACAGCACAAGCAGAAAAGCTTGCCGCTGTCAGCGTGAGACCTCCGAGTTATATGGCCTTGTCTCAATATGAACAACAAGCTGCGGACGGTACGTTCGACTTGATTATCTACGACCAGTGTGCTCCTCAGGCCATGCCTCAGACCAACACGGTGTTTATTGGCCAATTACCTCCGGTCGACGGATGGACTCGTGGTGAATTACAAACTCCTCAGATCATTGACATGGATCGCGGACATCCGTTGATGCAATTTGTCGAAATGGGAAATGTCGACATGGCGGAAGCCGTACCTCTGTCACTCCCTCCCGGAGGCACCGTCCTGATCGACACCAATATGGTACACGACGAAACGAACCACGGGGCCCTGTTTGCGATCGCACCTCGTGACAGCTACGAGGACGCGGTACTGGGTTGTACCATCGTGGACCAAGCTGAAGGTACGGCCAATACCAACTGGCCGATCCGCGTGAGCTTCCCAATATTCATCAACAACATGTTGCGTTATCTGGGAGGGGCAAGTAGTCCGTCCCGGATGAAATCGACGGTGCAGCCGGGTGAACCCATTGTCATACGTTCGGACAACTCGGCAAAAGAAATCATGGTGCAGTCACCGACTGGTGCAAAGTTGCCAGTATCGCGCAGTGCTGGGGGCATGTTCGCCTTTGTTGACACTGACGAGCTGGGGATATACACCGTCCAAGAAGATTCGCCACAGGCATCTGTCAAAACATTCGCGGTAAACCTGTTCAACAGTCGAGAAAGTAGCATCCTGCCTCGCCCGGAATTAGACTTTGTACACGAATCGGTGGAAGGGCAAAGGACGTGGGAGCCCACCCGAAGAGAAGCCTGGAAGTATCTGCTGCTGCTGGCCCTGATTGTCGCGGTCATCGAGTGGTACATTTTTAACCGCCGTGTTTACTTGTAACAAGCTTTCCGCCGAAAAGCTGACTGAGACAAACTCGAGAACCATAGCGCATGCTTCCCGGCTTTCGCAGTTCTCCAAAACCAACTACAATGCTTGGCTGACAATTGGTTCTTACAGATGATGGAGTATCGCATGAAGAATGTTTTGTCCGTCGTATTGGCCGGAGGAAAAGGATCCCGTCTGGAACCACTAACGCGTGATCGCGCTAAACCGGCTGTGCCGTTTGGTGGCGCCTACCGGATCATTGACTTCTCCTTATCCAACTGCCTTAACAGCGGCATCCGCAAGATGCTCGTGCTCACGCAGTACAAGGCGATGAGTCTCGACCGGCATATCAATCTCGGCTGGCGGCGTTTCCTGTGCCGCGAATTGGGCGAGTTTATCGATGTCGTCCCACCTCAACAACGAATCGATGAACATTGGTATCAAGGCACTGCGGACGCTGTCTACCAGAACATTTACACCATCGAAAAGGAACGTCCCGAGTATGTAGTCATTCTGGCTGGCGATCACATCTACAAAATGAACTACCAACATATGGTCCAGCACCATCAGGAGAACGATGCGGACTTGACCATTGGGGCCTTACGAGTTTCTGCCGAAAAAGGCAAGCAATTCGGTGTCATGCAGGTCGACCATCGAAACCGGATCATTGGCTTTCAAGAAAAGCCAGCTACCCCAAAGACACTTCCCAACGATGACGCACATTGCTTGGCTTCCATGGGTATTTATGTGTTTACGGCACGTTTTCTATTCGAGCAATTGTGCCAGGATGCCACCAGTCCGGGTAGCGTCCACGACTTTGGCCGAGATGTGATTCCTTCAATCATCGATTCACACCGAGTCTTTGCATTTCCATTTCGCGACGAGAACCGCAAACGCGATGCCTACTGGCGTGACGTGGGCACGTTGGATGCCTACTACGAAGCCAACATGGATCTGGTATCAGTCGATCCACAATTGAATATGTACGATGACCGCTGGCCTTTGCGAACGCATCAGCCCGGCTTTCCACCTCCGAAGTTCGTGTTTTCCGGTGTGGATGAAAAGGAGCGAACCGGATATGCCATGGACAGCATCGTTTGCCAAGGCAGCATCATTTCTGGTGGACAAGTCCGTCACAGCATTTTAGGACCACGCGTCCGTGTCAACAGTTATGCTCAAGTCGAAGACTCCATCCTTTTTCAAGACGTCGATATCGGTCGTCGCGCCAAACTACGACGAACGATCGTCGATAAAGGAGTCAGCATCCCGAGTGAAATAGAAATTGGCTACGATACTGAATTAGACAAGGCACGCGGGTTTTCGGTTACCGAAGGCGGCATCGTTGTCATCGCCAAAGGCGACGGTGTCGAGTATATCGAATCGGAACAACGTGTCGCCTAGTTGCGCGCCATTCGTGTTTTTCAGTGGCCTCGACTCTCGGTTGACCGCAAACACGCAAGGGTGCCTCCAAACATCGTCGGCATGCGTCGGGTGGACCGAGTCGTTCGAACTCCATACACGCAGTCGACCAACATGGGATCGCATCGTGCCACACGTCTCCATCGCCAACCATGCGAATCTCTGTTATCATCCCCGCTCTCAATGAAGCAAAACATATTGCTTCCGCCGTAACAAGCGCTAAACAAGCTGGCGTTTGGGAAATCTTTGTGGCAGATGGAGGCAGCAGGGATGATACCGTTGTCGCCGGAATGGGCGCTGGTGCCAAGATTGTGGAATGTCCTCCAGGTCGAGGCGTGCAACAGAATGTCGCCGCACAACAAGCGACTGGAGAAGTACTGTTATTCCTGCACGCCGATAGCCGTTTGCCAACGAATGCCGTCAAAAATATCACCTCGGCCTTATCTCAGCCCGCTAACGTGGCAGGCGCGTTCCATCAACAAATCGAAGCCCCGGGTTGGATCTACCGGTGTATCGAACTGGGAAATGCCTGGCGAGTTCGACTATGGTCTCTACCTTACGGAGACCAAGGCATTTTTGTGCGACGCGAAATCTTTGAGCGTGTCGGTGGGTTTCCCCAATCCCCTCTGCTAGAAGATTTGCTACTGATGCAACAACTCCGCCGAATCGGACAAGTCGCACTCATTCAGGGACCGATTCGGACCAGTGCACGACGTTGGCAACAGAACGGTGTTATCCGGCAAACCTTAAAAAATTGGTGGATTCTTGCCGCAGCCAGGTTGGGAGTTCCGCTCGAACGGCTTCGTCAAATCTATGAGAAAACATAGCCGACACCGCTCGAATATTACCCGACCGGTACAGTCGTTGAATTTTGCCCTACCTTTCCACCGTTTCAACCGATTCTTCATCGGATAATTCACAGACAACCTAGGGCTGTGACCGATCCAGAATATGCAGGCATCACTGGCTAGCAGTCCGTAGTGAGCGTTTGTTCTCATCACCCAAAGTGGGCGATGGACCAACCTGGACACAGTCATGCCCAACCGTTGGCCCCCAGATCAACAGTTGAGAATGCCAAACTGGCCGGAAAAGCCCCTTAAATGAACCTAAATTAAGCATCCACTGCATCTTCCCCCGACTAACCATTTTGCTATAATATGAACTTTGTATCGCCACAGTGGGTTTCTTATGCGCTCACCTTGAACACCGCAACCTGTGGACAAGGAAACGACGCTGACCTCCTCTTTGGCGCGACTAAACCCGCAACGATTGACAGATGCCATATCACTTACTAACAGGGGCCACCGGACTTTTGGGCTCATACTTGTTGCGCGACTTGATGGTCGCGGGGCAACGTGTGGCAGTGTTGGTTCGGTCGAACAAGATAGAAAGTGCCCGCCAGCGCATTGAAGCAATCATGGCCCGCTGGGACAAACAGGCGGGCCATACGTTGCCTCGTCCAGTGATTCTACAGGGTAGCCTGTCCAACGAACAATTCGATTTGTCCGACGAACAGTTACAGTGGGTCAGTGAGAATTGTGACTCCATCGTCCAAAACGCCGCCAGCGTGACTTACTACGGCAAGCGGCCGGATGAAGAACCTTGGCGTACCAACATCAACGGCACTGCCAATGCCCTAGCGTTCTGCCGTCATACTGGCATTCGAAACTACCATCACGTCTCGACAGCATATGTCTGTGGCAAGCGTGATGGATTGGTGTACGAAAGCGAGCTTAACGAAGGCCAGGAAATGAACACTGACTATGAGCGCAGCAAGCTGGAAGGCGAATTGATGGTGCGTGCTGCCGACCATATTCATCCACCGACAATCTACCGCGTAGCAATTATTATTGGAGATTCTCAAACCGGCTACACACCTACGTTTCACGGTTTTTATGTCCCCTTAAAACTTGTGCATACCATGTTTCGTCACATCATGCGGGACGACTTACAAGCCGGTCCATTGCAAGAATCCATTCAGATTCAAGGACATGAGCGCAAGAATCTTGTCCCTGTGAACTGGGTTTCGGAAGTAATGACCCACATGATCACAAATTCACAGCATCATGGCGAAACGTACCATTTGGCTCCTGAGAAGCCAGCAACCGCAAATATTATGCGTGATGCGATGGCACAAGGATTCTTAACCTACAGCGACCTGACCGCCAGTGCAGATCATCAGGAGAACAGTTGGACCTTTAATCAGGACGAGTTCGTCTCCTATTTTCGGAACCAAATGAAGATCTACGAATCTTACTGGAAAGACGATCCCCAATTTGATTTGACAAATACTCGTCGCGCTGCCCCACACTTGCCGTGTCCGGAAGTCAATTGCGAGATGCTCGTTCGACTGTGCAAGTTCGCCATAGAATCCAATTTTGGCTGGCCACGTCCCGCCCCCGTTCAGTTGAAGTGTGACGTGACGGGACGATTGGGCAAGCTGCTGCAAGAATCGGCCAGGCCCAGTCAACAGGCTGCCCGATTCGGATTACAAGTCAATGGTCCCGGAGGTGGACAATGGGAAATTTTCCTGGACCAGGATCGCCCAGTTGCCTTCCGACATGGCCTGTCTGCAGACTGTCATGAGCTGATTTATCTGAATTCCAATACTTTTGACCGTTTAACAGAACGTCGCGTTTCCGTGCAAGAATGTTTGCACCAAGGACAAATCACTGTCGAAGGGAAGGACCCACGACAGAAGAATTTTTTACGGCTTCTGGAACAAATTGTACACAACTAACATTTAAATGAAATTGACTGGAACGCGGCAGAAAGGACACAGTCGCCAACAGCAGTGAGTTGTATGAAAGCTAAACCATGAGCGTGATTCCACAGACCAACAACGGATCCTCGAATGGACAGTCTCAAACTGAGGCCAAATCGACCGTTGTATACGGCGCAGCGCGCATTGTTCACTTCGATGCCACACTAGTTCGCAAGAACAAGATGCGAGAAAAGGCGCTCTCTCAAACGCGAGGCGCGCCATCTGCCTCGACTTCCGATTTGCCCCCAGCAACGTCCCGTTTACCGAATGAAGAGGCCGCGACGAGCCATGGAAACGGCTCATCAAATGGTAATGGTCACAGCACATCGCTTGGTCAGATGCTGCCCCCCCATTCTGACAGCAGTCTTACAAGTAATGGCTCCTCAGGCCATAGTACCTACGGGAACGGCGCACGGAGCCAGAGTAATGGTCAAAATGGCAGTCCTGCCACCCCGCCTAGTGTTCCGCCAGAGCTGAGCAATGGAAACGGTTCCCACACACCAAGCGCACCTCTGGCGGTTCGGGCTAAAGACGTGGCTCCTCCGCCTGAACAGCTCGAACACTTCCTCATCAATTTCGTCGTCGAGCAGACTGGATACCCGGCAGAAATCGTCGAAATGGATGCAGATCTGGAAGCCGATTTGGGAATCGATAGCATCAAGAAAGCACAGCTGTTTGGCGAATTGCGCGAGTATTTCGAGATGACACCGACCGAAGACATGACATTAGACGATTTCCCTACGTTGCGTCACGTCTTTGAATTCCTGCGTCAAGGCCAAGACTCAGACGGTACCTCTGAGACGGCAAATACCGTAACCAGCGCCTCAGCCGAAATCTCGACTGGAGAACCTGCCAATACGGTGTTGGACATGGCCCCTTCGGCAACACCCGCTCCTACGACGGAAACTGTCAGCGCACCGACGCCGAAGTCGTCTGCACCTGCGGCAGACCAACTGGAACCCTTCTTGATCAACTTCGTCGTGGAACAGACGGGGTACCCGGCCGAGATCGTCGAAATGGATGCGGATCTCGAAGCCGACCTGGGGATCGATAGCATTAAGAAAGCGCAACTGTTCGGCGAACTACGAGAGTACTTCGACATTACCCCTACCGAAGAGATCACGCTGGACGATTTCCCCACGCTTCGTGACGTGATGAATTTCCTGCAAGGCACGCACGGCAAACAGCAATCCTCTGCACCAGCCCATGAAGCGGTCGTTCCAGCGTCAACTCCGCCTCCACCGACAACGGTAACCGCAGAGACTCCGGTAACATCCTCGGCTGCGGCCACGCCTATTTCGGACAAGGCTCCGTCTGCCGAACAGTTGGAGCCGTTTTTGATCAATTTCGTCGTGGAACAAACTGGGTATCCTGCAGAAATCGTCGAAATGGATGCGGACCTGGAAGCCGATTTGGGAATCGACAGCATTAAGAAGGCTCAATTGTTTGGCGAGCTCCGTGAATACTTTGACATCACACCCACAGAAGAGATCACGCTGGACGATTTCCCCACGTTGCGCGACGTGATGAAATTCCTACAGGGGACTCACGAAAAACAGCAACTTGTCGCGAATGACACAACCTCCTTGGGTAGCGACGCGTCCTTGGGTAGCGACGGGCTCTCCACCTCCTCTGCGGAAAGCACCGATACTCCAACAACTCCTACCGTCTCGTCACCGACAGCGACGGCTGCCGTGCAAACCACCGACAAAGCTCCACCACCGGAACAGTTGGAGTCGTTCTTGATCAATTTTGTCGTCGAGCAGACTGGGTATCCTGCAGAAATCGTCGAAATGGATGCGGACCTGGAAGCCGATCTGGGCATTGACAGCATTAAGAAGGCTCAGCTGTTCGGCGAACTGCGTGAGTATTTTGAAATCACACCTACCGAAGATTTGACCCTGGACGATTTCGTCACGTTGCGAAACGTGATGAGTTTCCTACAGGGAACCCACCCCAAATCGAAGTCTGCGGCGACGGCAACGGTTGCTGCCGCTCCTACTTCGTCTGCCTCTGGATTGGACGTCCATGAAAATGAAAAAGCCAACACGGCCGACGTTCCATCCATTCTGCAAGCAGTAAGCCAGATTCTCAAGGAAAGGAACATGGCGGACGGTGCCCGAACGGATCTAACTGGGAACACCCGGTTGATCGAAGACGTCGGACTGGACTCCGTTGGCATGTTGGATCTGATTACGGCGGTTGAGAAGCAGTTCAGCATCACGATCAGCTTGGAGGATCTCGAAGTCGAGAGCCTCAATCGATCTGGAGCATTCGCCGAACTGGTCGCCCGCAAGCTTGCCGAAAAAACATGAGCCGCTGCGGATGCTCGCAAGAGCCCGTAGTACAAGTGATTACCCATGAAAGTCCACGAAGTAATTCGCCGTGGTGCTGAGCGTCATGCGCAACGTATCGCGTTGCGGCACGGCCAGCACCAGATCACCTACGGTGAACTGGATGAGCGTAGCGATACGCTTGCCGAAACCTTGCGCAAACATGGACTTGCAAGTCGACACGGATTCCTGTTTCTTCCTAATTCCATAGAATACGTCGTTGCTTATTTCGCGGTCGCCAAAGCAGACGGCATCATCGCACCAACTCCTATCTCGCTGCCACACGAACGACTCGCCGGCGAAATGGCGTATTGCGACGCTACCTATGCCATCACCGACGCCGCTCACGCCGAGGCTGTCACGACGGCGGCACAACAAGTCCCCAAAGTGCGTGCAGTATTGACTCTGGACACAGCCGGACAGAAGGCCCATTCCAATGTCCTCCACCAAAGCGACTTGTCTACGGACTCCGGCGTGCTGCCACACGACGATGTCGCAGTCCTAATCTCGACGTCAGGTACCGCCAGTAATCCCAAACGGGTGATGCTCTCCAACGCGAATTTGCAAGCCAACATCCAATCGTTTAACGACGTTGCACAACTTTCCGAAAATGACATTGCTACCATCGTTCTACCCATGACCGCCGTGGGAACCAATACAACGGAACTTCTGGCTTACCTTTCTGCCGGCATGACGATCCACATCCATAAAGGGATCTTCGTGCTGGGGAATTTCTGCAAAATGCTGGAACAACAGCAAGTAACTGCTGTCAATGTCACACCGTTTATCCTGTCTACAATGTTGTCGCGCAGTGAAGAAGTGGCACCCAAGTTGGCTTCTGTCAAAAAGATCTTCTTCGCCTCCGCCCCATTCGCCGTAGCCCCTTTCCAGCAGTTACGTGAAGCTTTCCCTCATATTGGCTTTTTCTACGGATACGGTTTGACCGAGGCATCCCCTCGCTGCACGACACTCACGCCCGGTGACCAACCTCACAAACTGTCAAGTTCAGGACGGCCATTACCGAACGTGCAAGTAGCCATCATGAACGAAGCGGGCCAAACACTACCGCCTGACGAGTTTGGTGAAATTTGCATTCAAGGCCCTAACGTGATGCTGGGTTACTACAAAAAACCGCAAGAGACCGCACGCGTTCTCCGAAATGGCTGGCTGGCAACAGGCGACTGCGGTTACCAGGATCAGGACGGCTACCTTTATATCCGCGGACGCAAAAAGAACATCATCATCACTCGAGGTATCAGCGTTAGCCCAGAAGAAGTGGAACAAGAGATCTTGGGATTTCCTAACATTCGAGAAGCATACGTCGCTGGTCGCGATGACGAGCGATTGGGAGAAACCATTGTGGCCTATGTGGTTCCACAGGAAAAAACGACACCCGATCAAGGGCAGCTGAAAGAATATCTGCGCCATCGTCTCGATCCGGCAAAAATCCCCAGCCACATCGAATTCGTGTCTCATCTGAGGCGTAATCACAACATGAAATTGATTCGAGGATAATGAATGTCCCAGTTCAGTAATTCTCCGCTAGCAGTCGTTGGTATGGCCTGCCAGATGCCCAGCGCTGACGGTCTGGAAGCCTACTGGGATCTATTAAAAAGCGGTCGGTGCACCCAAGGAGAGATTCCTCCTGAGCGATTCAATCGCCGTCTGTATTACAACCCAAACAAAGGCATTCTCTGCAAGTCATACACGTCCATCGCTTGTTTGATGGACTACAAACGCATTGATCCCCAGCGCTGCCCACTCACCCAGGAAGACATTGACACTTCGGACTTGGCTCACCTCACGATTTGTGATGTCGCCGCAGAAGCGTGCCGGCATGCGGGTTACGATCCATTCCAGATGCCGATCCGAGAAAACGTCGGTGTCTATGTAGGCCACGTGAAAGCTAGTGAGTTGGGAGGCGAAGTCTGTTTTGCCAATCAGATCGAACAGGTCGCCGAATACCTGAGAGACATTGAACAGATTGACCAAATCACCGGTGGTAAAACCAGTGCCGTCATCGATGATATCGTGGCGGGGGTGCGTGGTGCTCGAGCTCAACAATTAGCTCGACGGAACCTCAATCTCAGTCCCCACCGTGGCGCTGCACTCATCAGCAAAATGCTGAAACTGGACGGCCCCAATATGGTCGTCAACGCTGCCTGTGCGTCTTCCCTCCAGGCACTGGCCATGGCCGGACGTGCGTTGCAACTCGGACAAATCGACATGGCCGTCGTGGGTGGCGCGTCGTATTGTAAATTCGATAGTTTGGTACTTTTCTCACGTGCCCAATCTGTCAGTGCCACGGGCACCAGGCCGTTCGATGCCGATGCCGACGGCCTGGTAAACGGAGAAGGCTATGTAACGTTGCTCGTCAAAACACTCGATCGGGCACTCACCGATGGTGATCACATTCACGCCCTGATTCGCGGTATCGGTATCTCGACGGACGGTCATGGAAAGAGTCTGTGGGCACCACGCAAAGAAGGTCAAATAGAAGCGATTCGTCGAGCGTACGGAACGGACATCGATGTCAGCCGACTTCAATTCATTGAAGCTCACGCTACTTCGACGCAAGTTGGTGATCAGACGGAATTGCAGTCCCTGGCCGAAACACTGGACGGAAAATTGCCCGCGGGAACACGCATTCCAATCGGTAGCGTCAAAGGCAATGTGGGACACACCATCGAAACCGCGGGAATGGCCGGTCTGTTGAAGACGATCCTTTCGATGAAACATGGTATCATTCCTCCCGCGCCGAACCTCCGCCAGCTCAACCCAAAAATCGATTGGGACAACTCACCTTTCTTCGTCCCCACGCAGCCCATCGAGTGGGCTCAGCATCCTGATGGACATGCGCGTCGAGCTGCGGTCAATTCATTTGGCATTGGTGGCTTGAACGTACATGTCGTCTTAGATGACTTTCAGCCCGAGTCGAAAACTTCCGCCAACGTGCCACGCACCATCCCTCAAACGTGTGAACCCATCGCAATCATCGGTATGGGATCGGTACTGCCGGGTGCCCGAACGATCGACGCTTTTCGAGATTTATTATCTTCTGGTCGCAGCGCCATCACGCCATTGCCAGAGGCTCGTTGGAGCGAAGCCGTGGCGCGCACAACAGGTCGGAACCTGGAGGGACAAGGCCCTATTCAGGGGGGCTTCATCACTGATTTCGAATACGACTGGAAGAAGCACCGCATTCCTCCCAAACAACTTGCGACAGCTGATCCGTTACAATTCATGTTGCTGGATGCAGTCGAGCAAGCCATGACCATGGCTGGTTACGACGATAAAGAATTCGACCGCATGCGCACGGGGGTTTGCGTAGGTGCGATGTCGAGTGGTGAATATCATGAGTCGCTACAGATGGGACTTCGCTTGCCAGAATTCAAAGAGCGACTCTCAGCCGCATTGCAAAAAGTGGGCGTTCCCAACGACCAGCTCGAAACATTGGGAGAACAATATCAAGAAGCATTGATCAAGCACATGCCCTCGATCATTGACGAAACAGGCAGCTACACCACCAACACTCTCGTCTCACGCATCACCAAAGCATTCAACTTGATGGGTGGAGGTGCCGCCATCGACTCAGGCGGCACATCGGCCTCCAGTGCACTCGCGGCTGCTGTTAACATCCTGCAGGCTGGTGATTGCGACATGATGATCTGCGCCGCCGGACATCGGGCCATGGGACTGCTGGCGTACGAGCTGCACGCGAGTCGCGGTTGGCTGCCTGCCAAACAACAAAACCATCCACTCGACATGCAAGCCGATGGCTTTGTTCCCGGCGAAGGAACAGGTGCCGTGGTACTCAAACGATTGGCCGACGCGAAGCGCGATGGCGACCGCATTTGCGGAGTTCTACGCGGATTCGGGGCTTCTTCTGCCGAAACAACACAACAGGCTGTCGAACACGCCATCTCACGAAGCCGTTGTCACTCAGGATTGGGAGAAGAAGGCCAACACACCAGTTTCGTCGAAACAGCAGCTCGCACATCGGACGACGGTCAACAAGAACTTACAGCCATTGCCAACGCCACCGGTTCGGCAGATCACCCGGTTGTCATTGGCAACACGACCAGTCAATTAGGTCACACCGGCGGTGTCTCTGGATTAGTCAATGTGCTGAAGGCCACTCATACACTCGTCGACATGACCTCGGCACCCAACCTGCACTTAGACCAAGCAGCACCCAACCTGGCGAACCAAGAAAAAGTCCAAGCTCCCACAAGCAATCAACCATTGACCGCCAGCACCGATGACGGACGCGTGTTCGCCGGGATCAACTCAATATCCGAGGAAAACCTAGCCTACCACTTTATCCTGGAACGTGCGGAGCCTGTCGCACCAAATGCCACATCCGCACCAACGACGGTGGTCGACTCCAATGGCACGCTCGAATCCTTTCTCGGTAAGTATCGTTTGATTCGCCTTGGAGCAAACAACCCCCAAACTCTGGCCGAACAAATATTGCAACTCAGCCAATCGGGCGCTGAGGCTGAACACCAATTCGCAAAAGCAAACCAGACTCTATTCTCGTCTAACGATCTATTTCGTTTCGCGGTTGTCGTCGAAGATCCAGCCGAACTGCAAAAGAAATGCAAACTGGCGGCTCCTCTACTACAGCGACAAGAACCGCTCACGGTATTACAAGACCGCGGAATCTTTTATCAGCAGCCAATCACGAACCCGCAAATTGCATTTCTTTTCCCGGGACATGGCTCGCAGTATGAAGGCATGCTGCAATCGGTGACCGAGGAATTCGCACCAGCCACCGACGCACTGCAACAAATCCAAAAAGTCCTGCAAAACCTGAATTTCCCATCATTCCAGGAAGTTGCTTGGGACCGTGGCGACACACTCGGCGTCGATGTCTGGCAAACACAGTTGGCCCTGCTATGTGCCGACACGATCATGCTGGCCTCGCTACAGGCTCTCGATATTCACCCTGACCATGTGGCGGGCCACAGCTTTGGCGAATTCCCGGCTTTGATCGCTGCTGGTGCCTGGAGCTTCGAAAATGCAGCTCGTGCCACACGTGCGCGGTGTCAGGCTATTGAAAACAGCTCCGGTGCACACGGAATCATGCTGTCCGTCGCCGCCGAGGCCCAAATCCTGGACGAAGTCGCAGCCGACATTCGTACTGAATTACACGTTTCGGTGCGGAATGCCAAAGATCAAATTGTCGTGGGCGGCGAAGAAGCGCCAGTGCGAGAATTAGCACAACGCTTGCAAAAACGGGATATCGTGACTCGAGTGTTGGCTGCGCCTCGCGCTTTCCACACACCTTTGATGGAAGATAGCAAATCACCTTTGGCAAACGCTTTGACCAGCATCAACATCGGGCCGCCTCAGGTTCGTATGTTAAGTAGTGTGAACAACCGATATGTCGCAGAGCCCGATGATATCCGCCGGAACCTGGTGGCGCAAATGACCGATCCGGTGCATTACGATGCCCTCATCGATCGGCTGGTACAACAGGGAGTCCAGATTCTGGTGGAAGTCGGACCGCATCAAATCTTGACCAAACTGCATCGTAAAATTCTCGGCCAGCGGGAAATGGTGTTGATCGGAGCCGACCAGCCAAAGCGATCCGGTTTGCGACAAATCCTTCACTTACGTGCCTGCCTGGAGTGTGCAGGAGTCTGGGATCACATGACACGAGGTAAGGTCAACGTTTTCCGATCCTCGTTCGACTCGGCGTCAGACACTGACATCAGCACGGATGACCACATCGAAGTGAAACCGTCCTCTTCTTCCTCTCCCGCCCTCAGTCCGACCGCCGATGCAGCGATCCAGCACGACGAGCTCATGCCGACCATCGAGGCAGCCGGTACGCCCTACGAAATCGGTTTACGCTGTGGTCAATCACAAGCCAACGAGATTCGCAAACTGTTACGACGCTATGCGGATTTCGTAGGCTCCCCATACCACCGCCTGCCCGACGTCCAACAAGACGCAGCTCGGGCTGAGCAGTTCTTCCTTGACGACGACATGCAAGAGCTGCAGGGGATCGCCGACGGCGCCGGAGTGATGGTAGAAAGTCTGGTTGTACATAACCTGATGCTCTTTCCGGAAACTGGATCCGGATGTGTGCAATTGGCCTTCGCTGACTCAACCCCAAGTACATCTGGCATCCTGCATGCCGCCAACGAAGACCTACCCCTCGCCTTGACCCTAGAAGGTCCCTTACCACGGAATATCCAAGTAAGGCGTCCGAAAGACAAAACACCTCACGTCATCTTTGGCATCGCCGGCGAACTGGCGGGAATCAATGGTATGAACGCGGTAGGGCTTGCCGTGACCAGTACAATGCTGCTGGATATGCCTCGCCGAGAAGGCACACGATACGGCCGCTCACACAATGCTATCGTCAAAACGATCCTGCAAGATGCCGCAGATGTCGACCAGGCCATTCAGATCGCTCGTCAGTACGCTGGTAGTGGAGGCTGGTCAATGTGTATCACCTCCGAGCCATCCAACGAGGTAGCACACTTGGAATATGACGGGCAGCAAGTCAAAGTCAAGCGCCACTTATCTCGACATTTGGCCGCCAATCATTGCCAATTGCAGCAAGGTGCCGCGCCAATTCCAAAACATTCACAACACCGTCTGCAGCGTCTATCAGATCTATTGCAAAACGCAGAAACGCCTTCCGTGGTAGAAGTCCAGGCAGTGCTGCGAGATCAATTTGATGTCGCACGGAACCGACAAACCCGTTTTCCCACAATGAATACAATTCGACGAGTCGACAATCAGGTCAGCCTGATCATGCGACCATCGATCGGTCGCGCCTGGATCACCACACCCTCCAGCGACCAAGAAAAATCCAACCAATTCGTCGAAATCAACTTGGCTTCGTTACTCGATACGGGGACAGATCGCCTCCATACACAGCAGGCTACTTTGTCCACGTCATCCACAGCTGGTCAGAACGTTTCAAATGGCATAGCAGCAACGGACAACAAGCTGACCAGCCTGCTACAGGGTGACCAAGCGGAACAAGCATTACAGGATTACGGAATCGGCCCTGACAATCGAAATGGTAATGTTTGCTTCCGTTTTGTCATGCGTACGGTGGCAACGACGGAGCCATCTTCGCAACCACTTCAACTGGCTGGCCCCGTCATTCTTTTGGGTGCGAACAAAGTTAGCGAAGCCTTACGTCAGCGACTCTCTCAATCCGGCGCAACCGTCCACATCATTCCAGCGTTGTCAGACGTGGATGCAACTCTGACAGAGTTAGACCCTATTTTTCAAAAGGGACCAGTACCACATCTGTTTCTACTGACTCCGTATGACCAAGACGCGGATACAACACTTGACGAGTCCGAATGGCATGAACGGCGACGCAAAGGAGCAAGTACACCCTATTTCGTATGTCAGAAATGGTGCCAACACCTCCTGGATGCCGACATGCTCGACAAGTCATCTGTTGTAGCAGCGACGATGATGGGCGGTGACTTTGGATTTTCAGGGACAGTTCGCAGCGCTGAAAGCGGTGCCCTGACAGGGTTGGTAAAGTCGCTGCGCATCGAATTGGGAATGAAAACCAAAGGAAAGTTCTCCGCCAAAATCGTCGATGTGGCTCAATCCACATCGGAAGATGAAGTGGCTGACGCAATCTTTCGGGAGATCAGCAACCACTCGTCAGAAATCGAAGTCGGTTATGTCGATAATCAACGATTGGTCGTCCGGCCAGTCGTGCAATCCATTCGTGAGTTGCCGCAAACCGAAGATATCCCTCATGGTGGTACCTGGGTAGTCACCGGCGGAGCCCGGGGAGTCACAGCGGTCGTCGCCCGCGAATTAGGACAGCGCTATGGACTCAAATTACACCTGATTGGGTCGAGCCCACTACCAGAACTCGATCCCTCCTGGCGCAACATGACACCCGAACAGGAAAAATCGCTTCGGGCACAAGTCATGAAGGACGCCGTCGCCAAGAAGAAAATACCCGCCGTAGCATGGAGTAAAGTAGAAAAGGCAATCGAGATCGATCGCAATCTGACGGAGTTTCGTGAGGCTGGAGTACAGTTTACGTATTACGCCTGTGACATCAGTAATCGGGATTCGTTACGCAAGATCCTGGAAGAAATCCGTCTCGCTGATGGCCCCATCCAGGGTATCGTCCACGGCGCTGGATTTGAAAGTGCATTGCGATTCGAGAAGAAAAAGCGTGAACTCGTTGAGCGGACGATTGCCGTCAAAGTAGACGGTGCTGCCGGATTAATGGACCTAACCCGCCAAGATCCGCTGCGCTATTTCCTGGCGTTTGGCTCCGTTAGCGGACGCTTTGGTGGATTGGGGCAAACGGATTACGGCATGGCAAATGACATGCTATGCAAACTTGTCGATTGGTTCCGTTTTCAACGACCAGAATGCAAGTCGACCTGTTTCCACTGGCACGCTTGGGATGAAGTTGGCATGGCTGTTCGCCCCGAATCGCGTCATCTTCGCGAAATCGGAGGCGTTACCTACATGCCACCCTTGGAGGGAACGAATCACCTCATCCAGGAGGTGCTGGCAGGAGCGCCAGAACGTGAAGTTCTCATAACCGGTTGGCCATTTCACAAGCTGAATCCGGAATACGCCAGTAAAGTCTCTGGCGCATCTAGTCCCAAACCGGCAGCATCCACCACTTCGTCTCCTCACAATGCTGACTCCACACCGAAACGCACGGCCATGAATTCAACAGCCAGTCCCTCAACTGAGACTGGCACAACAACCGCAGTCGCTTCCACCGCGACCGCCGTAATGGCGAATCCACAAATCAGCAACCTGCCGCTGGTCGATCGAATTGTCACGTTTGAACCCGAGCAACGTGTGGTCGCCGATTCTCGAATGGATCCAACTTCCGATCCGTTCCTCACTCAACATCTCTACAAGAAACGCCCCATATTGCCGGCGGTGATCAGCATGTCAGCCGTCGCGCAAACCGCCAGTTTGTTGGGGACTTCTTCAGAACAAGTGATGGCAATTCGAAATGTTGAATTGCTTGAGCCAATGCGATTTTTCACCGATCGCATCTCGACAGTACAGATTACCGCTGAAGTCACTCCTGCCGGTATCGAGTGCGTCGTCAGCAGTGACTTTTTCACTCGCACTGGCAAGTTAGTTCAAGAACATCGTCCCTACATGCGCGCGGTAATTGACTTGGGTAGTTCAGACCAGCTTCAAGCGCTCACGGCCCCCATGCCACCGGACCCAGAAGATCCCGAAGCGTTTTCCGATCTCAACTACCCTCACGAAGGTGTGCTGTTTCACGGTGAGGTATTCCGGGGTTTGAAGGAATTCGCTGTCGATCCCGAACACGCTTGGGGACGCATCACAACCCTGGATCCCGTTAAGCTAGGAGGGTCTCGAAGCGGGACTGAATGGTGGCTTCCTGCTTCAGCCGTGGACGCCGCTTTTTACACCTGTGGTGTTCACGTTCGAGAAACCATTCCTGGTGTGGCCAAAATCCCCAAATCATTGGACCGACTCCGAACTGGGCGTAGCCCACGAGTCGGCGAAACGTTGCTCGCCTTTTCGACTTGTCGTGACCTGAGTGAATCGGAGGCAACGTACGACTTTACCATTTACGGCGACGATGGATCTATCATCGTAATGGTCGAAGGATACCATGGAGTGTTCGTCCCACGTTTAAAATGACATTGGAAGGTTTCCAGGATACGAACATCCATGATTCAACAAACCACACAGCAGCCGCTGTGGCTACAGTATTCCAGGTTGTGCGATTTGCCCGCGTGGGATGACGGTCTCAACTGGTTGAGCGGTCCAGAACGTGTCGAATGTGATCACTGGCGTTCACCGATAAGACGGCAAGCCTGGCTGAGTGGTCGCTGGATTGCCAAACAGATGGTTTGTCAACGATGGAGCCTAGATTCTGAGTCAATGCCGGATATCAGCATCCGTTCCATCAATCAAAACGGGCAGGCTGTACGTCCTAGTATCGAAATTCAAGGAGTCCCAGAAACGGCCTATTGCCTATCGATCACACACACAGAAAAAGCCGTATTGGTCGCGTTGTCGAATACCAGTGCTACTCGAGTGGGCATCGACCTGTGCGACCAGAAAGACTTACCTGACAGTTTTGCTCAAACCTGGTTCACTCCACTGGAACGCCAGCAACTTGACTCGTTAGCAGACGATCCCGATGCCTACCCTCACGAGGCAGTGGTTGAGAAAACGCGTTTACGAACCAATTGGATCACCAAAACCTGGGCCACGAAAGAGTCGATTTACAAAGCCTATAATCGCGGAGAACCTTTTGCTCCTTTACAAATCGAAGTTTTCTGGGACGCCAAAACACCAGTTTGCCGATATGGAGATCATCTGTTTGGTGACGAACTTCAATTAACCACATGGAACGTTGACAACCACATCGCTGTTTCCGCCGTCATTGTCGAGTCGACCGTGGGACAGGAAATGGAAACCTTTTTGCGAGAGTCCATATCATGATCGATCTGACAGGCCGAGTTGCCCTTGTAACCGGTGGCTCCCGAGGTATCGGCCGTGCATGCGCCATCCGATTGGCCGAAGCCGGAGCCGATGTCATCATCAACTATGTTTCATCTCGTACTGCCGCGATGGAAGTCGCCGAGCGCATCGACGTCATCGGTCAACGGACATTTGTTGTCAAAGCCGACGTCAGCGAAGAAGATGACGTGGCCAGCATGATGGAATTCATTGAAACCGAAGTCGGCCAGCTGGACATCGTGGTCAGCAACGCGGCCACTGGAGGATTCCGTCCCCTCTTGGCCGCGAACGCTCGCCATTTCCACAACGCGATGAACACCAATGCCTTGGCACTCGTGTTGTTGGTACAGGGGGCCATGCCGTTGCTGGAAAAAAGCGATGTACGAGGAAAGGTCGTGGCCATTTCCAGCCACGGGTCGGAAATGGCTCTCCCTTGGTACGGGTTGATCGGCGGCTCCAAGGCTGCGTTGGAAAGCCTGGCTCGACATCTCACTTTGGAAGTCGGTGATCGCGGCGTGAATGTCAACGTGGTGAAAGCAGGGTTGGTAGATACAGACTCCACGAAAGTCATTCCCAACTCAGAAGAGATGTTCGAACGGCGTCGTGAAAAGACCATGATGGGTGATCGAATGCTGTTAGCCGATGACGTTGCCAACGCTGTGTTATTTCTGGCCAGTTCTTTGAGCGACATGGTTCAAGGAGAAACGCTGGTCGTCGATGGAGGAGCTGCTGTCCACATCTAAATGGACTTCGCTCAACCTAGAGGTGGCCGATGAGCACTACTAACACACTTTCTTCAGAAACTCGCAACGAAACGGCACATTCCGTTGCGGTCCGCGAAGACGTCGAGTTGACTGAAGAACAGCGAGAATCGTTGTCCAATACGGCTCTTGATCAATTCGCTCATCTCGCCCGCTTTTCCACAGACCGCACGCAGCTCTTCTTTGTGAAAGTTTTTCGACACGACACATTTCTTGGATTGGCACCGGTCATCAAAACGGTCAAGTTCAAGGGTACGGATTTGTTGCGAGCTCCAGTCCGCCGTTGGGCGGGCCCCTTGATCGGAATCCTGTCGCACAAAACGACGTACATGGTGGATACCGCATTCATGGGATTTCAATACACGAATCCTTTCTTGACGGTCGTTCCCGAGGATCATACCGTCGTGCGCGATGCAGTGTTCGATCACCTAACGACCAAAAAAGACGCAGACCACGTCTGGATTGCCGAGCCGGCCACAGACTTTTCGTGGGCACGAGACCGAGGAATGGAATCATTCAGTACGTTACCAGCCGTGTCTGTCAAAGTCGCAGGCCACACTTCCATTGAAAGCTATCTGAGTAGTCTATCCAAAAAGCGAAGAAAGAATTTTCGCCAAGCCCGAAAACCATTTGAAGAAAACGGAGGATCCATCGACTTAGTAACGCCTCCACTTGCAGAAGACTTGGCCTGTCAGTTACATCAGTTACTCGCAAAGAGCGCGGTAAACAATCGACGCCATCACGACTTGGCCGTACCATTCGAAGACGTGCAAATCCATCGTGAAGCTTTCCTCACACAACAGCAACACGTCTTGGTCGCCAAGGTCTCGGAACGCCCTGTAGGCTTCTTCGGTTTTTTTTCGAATGGAGACGTCATGCATCAGTGTCACGGCGGCTTTGATTACGATGTATCGCTCAAGACGAAAGCGTACCACAACTTGATGAACGGCGCGATACAACATGCGATCGAAGAGGGTTACAGTCGAGTGACATTCGGCCCACTGAACAACGAAACAAAACGTCGAATAGGTACGGAATTCGCGCCAGTCAATGCCCATTTATGGTCACGCGAAAAGCTGGTAGGCATCATGTCCAAATTGCTGTTCATCCCCAACTTTCAAGTTTATTGCGGTCCTGCGGTCACGGACCCTTCATAGCCAAAAAATCTTCGTGGCCACCTGTCCCTCAACGATATGCCTGCTCTAAAAATCCTCCTTTCGGAAGGCTCCAGCCTCTCCGCCCGGCACACGCTTTTTGCATTGGGGGATCGTCAACGTTATACCATCGACATTGTCGATCCTAACCCAATCTGCCAATCACGGTTTTCGCGATTCTGTCGACGGTGGCATCGGTGTCCGTCGTATTCAAAAACGCCTGAATCTTACCTGCAGTTTCTTGCGCAACTCATCCGGCAAGAACAATACGATGTGCTTTTGCCGACACACGAACAAGTCTTTCTACTGTCAAAGTTTCGTGAAACGTTCGGAAAACACGTAGGACTCGCGCTGTCCGATTTTGAAGCAATGCAGACGCTGCAAAGTAAATTGCTCTTTTCCCGGCTATTGACGGAACTCAAATTGCCTCAGCCGAAGGTCACCTTTTTTCGGACCCGAACCGAATTGGAAGACGCGTTTCAAGGACCGTGCTACGTCAAACTGGCTCACGGGACTGCAGGCTTCGGTGTCCATCACGTGACCAACCAGGAAGAGGTGGACCAATTGGCTACACAGCTCGAAGAGCAGGGCTTGCTCAATGGTCGTCTGGAGTCACTCGTACAGCAGCCCGGACAAGGTGTGCAATCGACAGTGCAAGCGGTATTCCACAACGGCCAGCTGCTAGGACTACACACTTTCGAGGCAACCGACATTGGGGTCGGTGGAATGTCCTCGGGACGCATCAGCGCGCATCATCCACTCGTTCAAGAACATGTTCGAACTATCGGAAAACATTTAAATTGGCACGGTGCTCTGTTTCTAGATTATTTTTATCACCCGGAACACGGGCCGCAGTACATTGAAGCCAACCCACGTGTTGGAGAAACCGTCAATGCGTGGCTCGGTGGCCTCAACCTGTGTGAATTCCTCGTTCAAGTATCATTAGGTAATCAACCCGCCAGTGCCGCTACGCCGCCGCCCGGTCGCCGCACACATAGCGGCTTTATGATCTTGATGACCAAAGCCCTGCACGGAGCGACACGACGTCAGTTACTTACCGAAATAGCTCAGGCTCGACACAAACAAGGGATTTATTCAAATAGTGAAGACGAATTGACTCGCCGGCAAGACGATCCCCCCAGTGTCATCCCATCCCGCGCAATCACGCTTCAGCTGTTGGCAAACCCTCGATCTGCCGAAGGGATAGTAAGACGGACGGTGAAGAACTACAGCCTGCCAGAATCGGCAGTACAAGAAGTCCGTCGACTACACCAAAATACGGCCGAAAACTGCTTCCAATGAGGCCACAACGGCCCCGGCAGTCGTTTTCCACTTCTGCCAGCCCACCGACGCGAAGCGGAACCATGGACGGCTAACGCCTCTCTAATTCGACGTCACACGCCGCACAAACCTCATCGCTTACCCATATTCACCACTTAACTCCATTTGCCAAAATTGGTAAATTGAGGCTTTCCGTATTTCCCAGGATCAGCAAACGATGGCAACTGTTGAATTGGAAAAACCCGTAACGACTCGTCGTATCGAGGAGGAATTGCGCGACCCCCAATTCGTCCATCGTGTAAACGAATTGCGCAAAGTCGATAATTTCACCAATTGGTTTTACATCGCACGTGAATACTGTTTTTTCGCGTGCGTTATCGTCCCCACCCTTACGTTCTACTTCCAATATGCGGCCTGGGGATTTTCCTGGTGGTGGCATGTGCCCGTCACGCTGGCAGCCGTTTTCTTCGTTGGCTTGGGTCAACATCGTTTGGTCATGCTGGCTCACGAGGCCAGTCACTATCTTTTGTTCAAAGACCTTCGCCTGAACGAAATGGCATCCAACTGGTTTTGTCTGTACCCCTTGTGGAGTATGACTTATAACTATCGCCTTCAACACTTGGCACACCATCAGTACACCAACGATCCCGAACGAGACCCTGACTTGATCTACATGAAAGTCAGCGGCCACAAGTTTCACTACCCAATGCCATTTGGCACTTTCTTTTGGGATTGTGTAATCAAGCTATTTTGTTGGGTACCGGGGCTAGTTCACTACATCGCCATTCGCGCCAAGTTTGCCAACCTGGGAGGAATCACCGGGCCCTATATGCCTCAGGAAAAACCTTCCAAGATCGTCCCTGTCGTCCATTTCGTTTACCTGGTCACACTGATCGCAACTCTGAGTGTGGCTGAAACCATGGGATGGTTCTGGGTTTTGCTGGCAACCCCCTTCGTACTGCCGGTACTGTTGTTGGCGTTCACGATCAACGTACCTGACCACTACTACATGCGGACGGCTGTCAAACCGATTTTGTCTCCTCGCTGGGCCATATTCCAACGGCTTGTGTTTTTCACTTTGTTATTTACAACTCTTAATTGGTTAGAGTATGCAACAGGAAAGCCATGGGGACTTTATTACATGCTGCTTTGGATCGCTCCACTCATTACCGTGTTCTCGTTTTTCATGATTCTCCGAGAAGACATTCAACATAGTAATACCGAGCGAGCCAAGTTTCGTGACACGCGGAATTTTCAGGGTAACCCATTGATCAAATGGTCACTATTCCCATTGAACATGGATTACCATCTTCCTCATCATATTTTCCCACTGGTCCCACACTACAACCTGCCTCAACTTGACCACTTGCTTCGTGAAACCAAGGTGTATCGCGAAAATGCTACGGTCGTGGAAGGTTATTTGTTCGACCATCACCTCGCTCATGATGACTGATTTGGTCAGTATCTGGGCTAGCCAAAACTTCTTGCTCAACACCATTGCAACCACGGCGACTTGTTTTCGAACTTGCGCTGTTGCTTACTCTCCAAGCAGAAGCGTCTACTGAATGAAACGAAAATGGCAGGGCAAAGCTCGATTGCGCCGTGTGCAGCTAGGTTTCGAACATGTTTCAGCCAGGCAGTTATCTTTGCCACACAGCCGGAAGTCGTGCAGGACGTGGTAAAACGACTCGATTTCGGAACAGCTCGAACCTGCCCCCAAACCCCATCCCACCAACCCGACACCGCCAATGATGGCATCCTGGTATTTTTTTAAAATCGGCCAAACTGCGTACGATTTCCTCGATAGGGTTTACCGGCCAGGACTTGGCATGCCTTGCGGGATGCCAATGAAGACGATGATCATATACTTCAAAATCCGGAGTGAGAACGAATTGAAGATTGCTGATGTAATTGCAGAAGAATCGTTCGACGTAGTCCTAGTACTCCGAATCGTGTGATGTGTGGGAATTACCGTGGCAGTGTTTCACGGTGTACTGAATGATTGGAATCCACCCCGAACCCCCTGCTGGCTACGATACCCTGCAAAGCCATAGTACGTTTCAGCCTCGCCCGGGACCCTCTGAGCTTCAACCCACTGGGAAGAGTTACCATCGCCATCCACCGCCCGAACATGACGACGGCAACGCTCCAACTCCATGGCTGGCTTCGTGCGATCAAAAAAGAAAGTCCTTGTGAAACCTTTCCCAGATCGGTTTGCTCGCCGTTGGGACTGATACACACAACTTCACAAAACCATAGCCAATGGTCGTCACGGGCCTCTTGCCAGCTGATCTCGACACCCCGAGTAAACACTTTGGTTGCCACGCAGTGCGTGACATTTATCAAGCCAGGATCAGTTTGGGATGAGGAATCTTCGTGCCGCAGATTGGCCCGTGGCGTTTATTCAATTCGTCAAACCGATAAGAGAGAAAATGATAAAGGTGTTCTGATGGAGATCGCTCCAACCAATCGTCCACCAGACATTCCATGTGGTCGTCATATTCCTTTTGTGACTGAGAATGCACATGACAACGACCTTCGAATCGGCGAATATCTCCATCGAACAGCGGACTGATGTGCCACAATTCGTGAAAGACGGTCACCAGCTTTTCTTTAAAGGGACAGTCCATGAACCTGGGAAGATAAATGCTAAGAACATACAGGTACTCATTTCCATCAGGATCGTATAAGCGCTGACAGGTATATCGGCGTCCACCACGCATCGAGTACAGGCTTCCCGCTTCAAAACGCAAAGGAGTCAACGACGCGTACATCCCATGCGAGACTCTTTTGCGTGCCTGACAGAAGGCTACAGCAACTCTGCGCATGTCAATGTGTGACATTTGAGGAAGTCGAGTCGTCACGTCGGCACAGAGCGTGCGCACATGAGCCGTGATATTGAATCCAACTTGGACCGTCGTCGAAGCTGAGGCTGGGCCTTCCATGGTTCCACTTCGCCAATCAGACAAAATTCTGAAAGCGTTGCAAGCTAGGTCTATTACGAATCGTTAAGCAGGCAAGCGTCATCTTCCATGACCAACTGCCAAGTGTGCACTTCGAATCTTTGTACTCGCCAGGCATCACTTGGCTGAGCAGCGACAGTGCCTGATCTGACGAGGTTGCGAAGAACCGACAAACGGCCGAGCTATTCGTCGGCTTTCTTTTCGGCGTCATCTTCGGGAGCAGAATCTTCTGCCGAAGAATCGTCAGCGGATGCTTCCAAGTCCGAGGTGGCGGCGCCCGACACGGTTTCGGTTTCTGCGACGTCGTCATCTTCGTCGACTGCCGCAGCTTCTTCTTGCTCGTCATCAGTAGCGAACGCCGGTTTTTCGCTCTTGACCACCGTACGGTCGTGAATCCCCACGAATTCCAGAATCGCCTGAGTCCCGCCATCTCCCAAACGTGGTTTCGGCAGACGCAGAACCCGAGTATAGCCACCGGGCCGGTCCTCAAAACGTGGTGCGATCGTATCGAACAATATCGACACGGCTTCTTTGTCCTGTAACAACTGGTGGACTCGACGACGTGCAGCAACCACTGGCGCTTGAGCGTCCACCCATTCTTTCCAAGCATCACTTTTTCGCCACACACGCCACGCTTCACTATCTCGTTCCTCGGTCGAAGCAAGTTCAGCGGCACGACGTTGAGCTTCTAAAGATCGGCGAGCGATCGTAACACACTTTTCGACAAGCGGGCGGACTTCCTTTGCCTTCTCCAAGGTTGTCACGATGCGTCCTGGGACCTTGGGTGGATTTGGATCGAACTCGGCATCCCGCTCCGTAAGGATTAAGGCGCTAGCCATGTTCCGCAGGAGCGATTTTCGATGACTAGGGGCACGACCGAGTGTCCGGCCTTTTCTACGATGTCTCATGGCACAATCTAATTCTGATGTGAAGTTGATTTGAACGAAAGCCCACCGACTAACGTGCTCCACTGGGCGAAGGTATCCGCATTCCTAAGTGAAGGCCAAGTTCGTCCAACTTTTCACGAACTTCAGTCAAGGTGGTGTCACCAAAGTTGCGAACCTCCATCAGCGAATCTTCGCTGCGTGAAACCAAGTCGCGCACGGTATGGATATTCTCCGATTCGAGACAATTACTGGCTCGCACCGATAGTTTTAATTCTGCCAGTGGCATATTCAGTTTGGAATCCAACACCGGGTCCACACCGACTGGCCCTGCTTTGGGCGCCGTGTTAACACGTCCTCCCAATTCAGAATACTGGACGAACGGATTCAGGTGTTTGCGGAGAATTTTGGACGATTCAACCATAGCCATTTCGGGCGTAATCGATCCATTCGTCCAAATTTCGAGCGTCAACTTGTCATAGTTCGTTTTTTGACCGACTCGAGTTTCTTCGATTTCATAGCGAACACGGGTGACAGGGCTGTAAACGGCATCAATCGGAATGATTCCGATTTCATGGTCCAGCTCGCTGTGCTCACTGGCAGGAACATACCCACGACCGTTTTCCACCACCATCTCCAAAAAGAACTCAACTTCTTCTGACAAATTGGAGATGACAAGATCTTTATTGATCACTTCTACTTCAGAGTCTGCTTGGACATCCGCACCCGTTACGGGTCCTGCTGTGCTCTTCTCTAAAGTGACCACTTTGGTCGTGTCACTATGCTTCTTTACAACCAACGATTTCACATTGAGCACGATGTCCGTGATGTCCTCGGTAACGCCAGGCAACGTGGTGAATTCATGCTGTGCACCACGAATTTTGATCTGAGTCACCGCACTTCCTTCAAGGCTTGAAAGCAGGATTCGGCGAAGGCTGTTTCCGATGGAAGCACCAAAACCACGCTCAAATGGCTCAGCGGTAAACTTGCCATAGGTCTCAGTCAATGTGCTTGCATCGCAGGTCACTACGCTCGGTAATTCCAGTCCGCGCCAGCGAATGTGCATCTTGATTACTCCTCAGCAATGCAGGTTAAAAAAATGAATTTCAATTCGGCGCCTAAACGCGTCGTTTCTTTTTAGGTCGACAACCATTGTGGGGAATTGGCGTAGTATCTTCGATCGTTTTGACTTTCAAACCGGCCGCTTCTAGCGCCGTGATGGCGCTTTCCCTTCCAGAACCCGGCCCCTTCACGTGAACGTCAACTTCCTTCACGCCAAATTTGACAGCCTTTTCAGCAGCTTGTTGGGCCGCACACTGCCCTGCAAATGGTGTACTCTTGCGGCTTCCCTTAAAGCCACACGTGCCGGCACTGGACCAGCATAACGTGTCTCCATGGGTGTCTGTGATCGTGATCGTTGTATTGTTGAACGTGGCGTGAATATGTACCACAGCAACCGTCACGTTTCTCTTTGCTCTACGTTTTTTTCCCTTTGCCACTGCAGTTATTCTCCCCCATGAAACATCAGAATGGATCCCCTAGCTGATTAGACATCCTTGGAGTTCTTCCAAAGACAACTTATCGAATATCCTTCACGCCTTTCTTACCAGCCACTGTCTTGCGCGGCCCCTTGCGCGTTCTGGCATTGGTACGAGTTCGCTGGCCTCGTACGGGTAAACCACGACGGTGTCGAATTCCTCGGTAACAACCAATGTCCCTGAGTCGAGCAAGATTCTGTGCCGTTTGCCGACGCAACGGTCCTTCGACAACATAATCCCGCTCCAAGAGCGCGGCCAATCGACCGATTTCGTCATCGGCCAATTCTCGTGCTTTTTTGGTTGGATCTATTCCAGCTTTGTGACACAATTCTCGCGAAGTCTTATGGCCGACACCATACAAGTAGGTGAGCGAAATCGCCGTCGGACGTTCGTTGGGAATGTCTACACCCAGTAGACGCGGCATGATGGTCTTCCCTAATTACACATTTTCGTTCAAAACAATTAAAAATCTGCGCGACAAACAACCCCGCAAACCTACGCCAAACTCTAGCCTTGACGCTGTTTATGTCGAGGGTTGCTGCAGACAACGTAAACAGTTCCCCGCCGTCGAACGACCTTACAATTTTCACAAATTCGCTTGACGCTCGATCGTACTTTCATGACAAATTCTCACTTATGCAATTGATGCAAAGCCCGTCATTTTACGGATTAACAACCCGAGTCCGCAAGTCCCGTTTGCCGACTCGAGAAAAATTTCTACCCCCGTAACACGTTATCCCACTCACAGTTATGACGATAGTCCTGGATGGGCTCTGGAAAGCGCCAGGAGCGACATTTGCCAAACAACGCCAACAAACACCGCGCTACTGCTTTCCACGTAAATACTTACATCTTTTCGACCTAGTCGGCAACACCCCTAGTTCCAGGTATCCAACGACTAATTTTCTACAGGTTTTTACTCTCCTGCCTGTGGTGGCCCGGTCAGCAACAAAGGACCATCCGCCGTCAAGGCCACCGTGTGTTCAAAATGAGCACTCGGGCTACCATCCACTGCTACCTGCGTCCAGCCATCCTCAAGCACGCGCACTTCCCTATCACCCAGGTTCACCATGGGCTCGATTGCCAACACAATCCCTGTGCGCAATTCAAAATCGCCATTCGCCAAAAACTCGTCGCTCACATAGTTTGGCACTTGTGGCAATTCATGCATCTCACGCCCTATTCCGTGCCCTACAAATTCTCGCACCACCGAAAAACCTGCCTGTTCAATGTAATCCTGCATCTCCCGAGCCACTTCACTCCACATGCAACGCTTTTCCATTAATTCAATTGCCAGAAGTAAAGATCCTTCGGTAACGTTCAGTAGCTGCCTAACAGATTCGTCAATCTCCCCTACTGCATAAGTCCAAGCTGAATCTCCACACCAGCCATTCACCTTGCAACCCGTGTCCACACTTACGATGTCACCATCACACAACACACGATCGCTGGGAATTCCGTGCACGACAGCTTCATTGATTGACATGCAAGTAACACTGGGAAATGGAATTTTCCCGGGCACCCCCTGAAACAACGGAATCGCATCATGGTCTTGGAAAAGTTTTTGTACCGCCGCGTCAATCTCCCGAGTCGTGACTCCCGGCCGCACCAATTCGGAAATTAGCTGGTGAGCGCGCCACACCAGCAAACCGGCTGGCCTCATTAATCGAATCTCACGGCGAGAACGCAGTTTAAGAGGTCCGTCAGCCATCCGTCGGTATATCCTGTACTAGAAACACACTAAGGAGGAAGGCTATGCGTCTCCTGCAACTTGTGCTCGAATCCGTTGCGCTACCTGCGACGGTGTCCCTATACCATCTACCGTGCGCAGCAATCCTTGCTGGCGATAATAATCCGTCAAGGGCGAGGTGGTTGAAACGTAAACTTCGAGCCGTGCCGTAATTGTTTCAGGTGTATCATCGCTGCGCCCTTCGATCTGGCTGCGAGCCAAAATACGTTGGCGAAGTTCTTCCAAGGGAACCTGTAATTCGATCACATGATCGATTTGAGTTCCTCGTTTTGTCAAATAGGAGTCTAATGCCTCTGCCTGGACGATTGATCTGGGGAACCCATCCAACAAACAACCGCCATCGCAGGCAGGGTCGTCCAGGCGATTAGCCACCAAATCCACGACCAAATCGTCGGGTACCAACTGGCCCTGATCCAAATACGACGCGACACGACTTCCGAGGGAAGTACCCTCATCCACCGACTGTCGTAGCAGATCTCCTGTCGACAAGTGGACAATTCCCAGCTCAGCAGCAAGCCTCCGCGACTGCGTTCCCTTCCCCGAACCCGGAGGACCTAGGAAGACGAGCAACATGAGGAACCTCAAGAATGACGGTCTTCGAAACCAGCATCAACAGCTAAACACAATTGACAATCAACTGCATTCGCTGTGTCACCATCGCTCAACCACAACGCTTTCGTCGAGCGAGCACCACAGTTCGTTTCTGTTCGAACCGTAAAAACAAGCAATCCATTCCAAAAACATACTATCCTTCCAACAAACCACGGTAATTGCGCATCACCAAGTGGCTGTCGATTTTTTGCACCAGATCAAACGCTACACTCACGGCGATCAGCAAAGCAGTACCACCGTAAAAGCTGGCAACCATAAAATTCACCCCCAAGGTTCCCGTGATGACCGTCGGGATGATAGCCACCATGGCCAAGAAACCCGCTCCCACATACGTGATACGAACCATCACTCGCTCCAAATAGTCCGCAGTCCGTTTGCCGGGACGATACCCTGGAATAAAGGTTCCAAAGTTCTTTAGATTCTCAGCCATGTCCTTTGGATTGAAGGTGATCGCAGTCCAGAAATAGCAGAAAAAGTAAATCATTCCGACATAAAGCAAGCTATAGATGAAAGATGTCTGACTTTGAAAGATCTGTGATAGATACGTGCAAATTGACTGAAACCAGTGCCCGTGCGGCGCCACACTCCCTAAAGCACCAATGATCATGCTCGGAAACATGAGCAGACTACTGGCAAAGATGATTGGCATCACACCCGCTTGATTAATTCGTAACGGCAAGGCCGAACGAGTACCACCAAACACACGTCGTCCGCGAACGTGTTTTGCGCTTTGCGTAGGAATCTGACGTTTTCCCAACGTGATAAATGTCACACCAAAGACAACGAATACAAACAAGACCGACAAAACGATCAAAGTTTCGATGCCTGTTTCACCGCTGCCGTATGTCAACTCCATCTTGGTGGAACTAAGCAAGCTCAACCCGGCACCAGGCATATTCGCCAGAATTCCGGCCATGATCAACAAACTGATTCCATTCCCGATACCAAATTCGTCGATTTGCTCTCCGAGCCACATCAAGAAAATCGTACCACAGGTCATCGTCAAAACGGCAGCGACCATCCACCCTCCATAAATGCCTTCACTTGGGTCTAGTGGATTGGCAAGAAAGGCCGAATTGACAATGCGCGGATCACGCAAAAACCAACTCAAAAACATCCAACTTTGAAAAAGACACAAAAGCACGGTTAGATACCGTGTGTATTCGTTGATCTTCTTTCGCCCAGTTTCTCCCTCCTTCTGCAACTCTTCCAGTGGCTTCCACACGCTTCCCAGCAACTGAAAAATAATGGAAGCAGAAATATAGGGCATGATTCCCAGTCCAAAAATCGTTACCTGACTCAAATTACTGGCACTGAAAACGGCCACCTGAGTAAGCAATCGGTCCAAACCGCCAGCTTGTCCGGACGACTGTTGCAAGAATTCCTGATTGATAAATGGCATCGGGATTTGCCAACCAACACGATAGATGGCCAGCAATCCCAAAGTTAGCAGTATCTTGTTCCGCAGTTCTGGAATGGTGAATACAACTCGAATCTTTTCCAACCACATCGCGCTACTTCCTGTGAAAGAGAAGTTGTCCGTCAGTCGTTTTGATTGTGATGTCGTGAAAGCGTTTCAGGCGGGAAACCAGACAGGTCATGTCAGATGCTGTCGAGAGCTATGCGTCAGCCAAAGGTAGGGCCATAGAACGGTGGCGAGGAATTAGGGAAGGATTCATGGTTTGTCGGACCCAAACTCCAACACATCGTCTCAACCGACAGCGGGACGGGGCGAGCTGTACTAGAGTGGAACCTGACTACATCCTTTGCCAGCCACCCAGCCGGGCGAACCACGGCCGCCATCCTTTAGGCTCATCCATTGCCTACAAAAAACATTGCTTACTTATCCACCGCCTACTTCTTATTGATCTTCTTTTTTTCAGCAACTGTCGTCTTTCCTGACAAAACGACAATCTTCCCGCCCGCTTTTTCAATTTTGGCTGTGGCCGACTGACTAAAGCGATGTGCCGAAACCGTCAACTTTTTAGTCAATTCACCATTGCCAAGTATCTTCAGCAAGTCGTGCCGGCCATTGGCCAAAGATTTCTCCCGCAGAACCTCGGGAGTGACTTCCTGTCCGTCATCGAAAGCCTTTTGTAGGTCTGCCACGTTAACGACAGCAATCGCATCCGCAAACTTATTATTAAAACCGCGTTTCGGGACGCGCCGCACCAAAGGCATCGCACCACCCTGGAAGGTTGGCTTACGAGATGCTCCCGCCCGTGACCGCTGACCCTTGTGACCTTTTCCACAAGTTTTTCCGTGGCCGGACCCTGGCCCCCGCCCTAACCGTTTGGGCTTCTTATGTTTGTTAATCCCTCGATTTACATCGCTCAGATTCATGACAATGAAACTCCCCGCAGCAACTCCACGTCATGTTGCGTCCGCATATTTTCTAGAGCATCAAATGTCGCTTTGACGATGGAAATCGGATTATTGGTACCGTAAGACTTGGTCAAAATATCATGAATTCCCGCTGCCTCGCAGACAGCTCGAATCGCAGCTCCCGCAATCACTCCCGTTCCTGGTCCAGCAGGAACCAATACCACCCGTCCAGCACCAGACCGCCCATGTATAATGTGCGGGATCGTCCCGTCGACAAGCGGTACGTTAATCAGACTGCGACTTGCTTGCTTGACTGCTTTTTCCACACAGGGTGGAACTTCGTTCGCCTTTCCGTATCCCCATCCCACTCGGCCGTTCGTATCACCAACAACGACCATCGCTGCGAAACTAAACCGGCGGCCACCTTTAACCACCGCTGCACAACGGCGGATTTTCACCACCTTATCAATCAATTCTCCACGAGTCGTTACTGCTTCTTTGGCCATAGTTACTTAATCGAGTTGATAGGTGGTTTCTTGGTTCACATGGCCTGTGCCAAAACGACACAGCCTGACAATTTCAAATGAGGAAGGAAGTCGATACGGACTATGAGCACCGCCTATTATATTCCCAATCCCGCTTCCCGAGCAGCTGCTGCCAGTGCCGCCAGTCGTCCGTGGAATTTGCAACTCCCACGGTCAAAACAAACCTGCTTGATTCCCGCCTCCAAGGCACGCTCCGCCAAACGTTTCCCCACGCTGGCAGCCGAGTCACAATTTCCGCCGTAAGTTTGCCCACTTTCTTTATCCCGAGAGCTGGCTGAAACAATGGTACGTCCCTGGCTATCGTCGATGATCTGACAATAAATGTGCTTATGACTACGAAAGACGGAAAGACGAGGACGCTCGGAGTTTCCACTCACCGACTTACGTACGCGAAACCGTCGCCGTTGACGCTGTCTCAATGTCGTTCGATCTTTGTTCACCGTCTCATCCTCTGGTGTCGCTGGATCAATCTGCCTCAACAGCCCCTCAATGTCATCAGAGACATTTCCGAATTAGGTTGCTGCTTTTCCGGGTTTAATCTTAACGTATTCGCCTTGGTACCGGATCCCTTTGCCCTTGTACGGCTCCGGTTTTCGTACCGCCCGTACCTCTGCAGCAAACTGCCCGACCTGCTGCTTATCACATCCACTAACAACAACATGCGTTGGGTCAGGACATGAAACATCCAGCCCTACTGGTATCGGCTTGTGAATCTCGTTGGCGAAACCAACCCGCAGCTCCAATTGATTATTCTGCACAGCACCGACGTAACCGACTCCCACGATCTCCAATCGCTTTTCGTACCCCTGCGTCACGCCCACGCACATGTTTTGAATCAAAGCCCGCGTCAATCCATGAAAGGCACGCGCTTGGCGCTCATCGCTCTCACGTTCGACGACGACCTGCTGGCTCGCCTCGTCAAACTTCACCGACACTTCGGGACGATGCTCGTAAGTTAACTTGCCCTTCGGACCCTCGACTTCAATCGCGCGGCCCTGAATGACTACTTTGGCACCGTCCGGTACGGCAACTGGTTTTTTTCCAAGTCGTGACATATTACCACAGCTCACATAATACTTCGCCGCCCAGGTTTTTCTGGCGCGCCTCTCGATCACTCAACACACCTCGACTGGTGCTGACGACCGAAATACCAAGGCCATTAAGAACAGGCTGCAGCTTTTTCGAGCCGCTGTAAATCCTGCGCCCAGGCTTGCTAACTCGTTTAATATGACGAATCACTTGTTCACCATTAGGGCCGTATTTCAGTTCCAAACGCAATTGATCTACTGGCTGGGCTTCAACTTGCGCCCAGTCCCAAATAAAGCCCTCTCGCTTCAGGACTTCTGCAAGACCACGCTTGACTTTAGAGTACGGCATGTCGACATGAGCTCGCTCGATACGTACCGCATTGCGGATCCGAGTAAGCATGTCGGCGATGGGATCGGTCATCATAGGCTTAACATCCCCTTACCAACTCGCCTTTTTGACACCTGGAATTAGTCCCTGATCTGCCATCTTACGAAAACAAATTCGACAGATCCCAAATTTACGAAAAACGGCTCTAGGGCGACCGCACAACTGGCAACGTCGCTCCTGTCGCGACGAGTATTTCGGCTCGCGCTTCGCCTTTGCCACCTTCGATTTACTTGCCACAAATCACTCCAATTTCACTTAATGGAACCGCTGTCCGCCTGAAGTTCACGCCCAACCGTCCCTGCCAACACCTACGCCGGACCATCCGGTACATCGTCACGGGTAAATGGCATCCCCAACCGAGTCAGCAACTCACGAGCTTCGTCGTCACTGTTCGCCGTGGTGGAAATGGCAATGTTCATCCCCTGAGGATTGGAAAACTTGTCCGGGTTTAGCTCAGGGAACACCAACTGTTCGCTAAGCCCCATACTATAATTGCCCTGCCCATCAAACGCTGTGCGCTTGAGCCCGCGGAAGTCGCGGACACGAGGGATGGCGATGGAAATCAACCGGTCCAAAAACTCGTACATCCGCTGGCCGCGTAGAGTCACCATGCAACCAATGGGCACCCCTTCACGCAAGCGGAAGCCGGCAATCGATTTTCGCGCCTTCGTGATCTTAGGTTTCTGGCCCGTTATCTGCGTTAACGCATCCGTAGCCGTTTCTAAATTTTTCTTATCTGCAATCGCACTGCCCACCCCCATGCTCACTGTCACCTTCGTGACACGAGGCAACGACAAGAGGTTTTCACGAGAAAAACTCTCCGCCAAAGATGGCAGGATTTCCTCCTGAAACTGCTGTTGCAAACGAGGTACGTTGTTTGATGAACCTTCTTTGGCCATGATTCAACCTATTCCGTCGCGTGTGCCGCACGAGGCGGAGCAATGGTAGCGTTACCCTTACCGCACTTCTTACAAAACCGCTCCTTGCCGCCATCCTTCAAGTACCGAATCCCTGTCCGAGCCGCCTCACCGCAGGAGGAACAGACAACTTTCACATTCGACATGGCTACCGGCATTTCCTTGGACAACCGTCCGCCTTGAGGGTTCTTTTGACTGCGGCGAACGTGCTTATAAATACGGTTGACACCCTCGATAACCACTTTTCTCGCTGCGTGGTCGACCCGCAAAACCTTGCCACGTACACCCTTGTCTTCACCAGTAATGACCTCGACTGTGTCATCTATCTTGATATGCATCACAGTACCTCGCTGGCGAGGCTCACAATTTTCATAAAATTACATTCTCGCAACTCTCGAGCGACCGCACCGAAAATACGTGTGCCCCGAGGATTTCGGTCGTTGTCAATAATAACGACTGCGTTACTGTCGAATCGGATGTAACTACCATCCCTGCGACGCGTAGGCTGCTTACAACGCACGATGACAGCTCTCACGATCGACTTTTTCTTGATTTCACTCCCAGGAATCACCTGCTTGACACTGCAAACAATAATATCACCCAAGCCAGCAAACCGACGGCGCGTGCCCCCCAACACCTTGATACACATCACCTCCTTGGCACCTGTGTTGTCGGCCACGACAAGCCGTGTTTCCTGTTGAATCATCGCCAGATATCCCTTTGTTTCCCGCTAATCTTACCTTCTCACCAGACTCATTTTACGAAGCCAAGCCCGTCCTTAAAACCAGCTTCCTTGCTGCGAAACTCAATATGTGCTTCACAACATGGCTACAAACACGACTACATACTTCCAATGTCAACAGCCGTACTCTTTTCAACGACCCGTAATAACTTCCAACGCTTGGTCTTCGACAAGGGCCGACATTCAGTGATCTCTACTGTGTCACCTTCACTCGATTCATTCTCTTCGTCGTGAACGTAACAAACCGTTTTTCGCCGCACGTATTTACCGTACGCCCTGTGTTTCACCAAACGTGGAATCTCCACGCGACGCGTCTGTTCCATCTTGGCACTCGCAACGACACCAACGGCGACTTTCTTAGGCATATTCTTCTCGAAAAATGTTATTTAATTCGTCGATTCCCATCAGGCACCCACGCCAACAATCTGCCAGGCTCCGAAAGGCCACTCACACAGGTCACACCGCCGCTAACTACCAATAAACCCGGCAACTAACTCGCATCAACTGAACCTTTACCCTTCGCCACGGTCAATTCGCGTTCACGCTGCAAAGTCTTGATTCGTGCAATCGTCCGCCGATTCCTTCGAATCTCACTAGGTGCGTCCAACCTCTCCGTTTGCGCCTGGATGCGCAAGTGGAACAAGTTATCCGCAGTCTCCTTCAACGTGAGCACCAATTGCTCATCACTCATTTCACGTAATTCGGACGCTTTCGTCATGATCGGCTTACCGTGCTATTCACCCCGTAACCCAGGAATCCCTGCGTCACAATCACTGTCTCTGATTCAGCACTGTCTCTGATTCAGTTCCCTGCCTGTTCCCATACAGCCTCTAATTCCACTCCAACACAGCATTCGCCGTCAAGCCATGCGTCGCTTCAACATGCGACAACCTAACGGCATCTTGTGGGCCAGCCGAGCAAAGCAGACTCGAGCCGCTTCCTCACTAACGCCACCCACCTCATACAACACTGTCCCCGGACGCACGACGGCAGTCCAAAAATCCGGCTCACCCTTACCTTTGCCCATACGAGTTTCCAAAGGCGTCGACGAAACGGACTTGTGAGGGAAGACCCGAATATACAACCTACCTTCACCGCGGATGTACTGCTGGGCAGCAATACGCCCAGCCTCAATGGTCTGCGCGCTTATCCAGCCACCCTCAGTCGCCTGCAAACCAAAATCACCAAAGACCACTCGGTTTCCGCGAGTCGCGTTACCTTTTATACGTCTTCTTTGGTACTTTCGGTGCTTGACCCGCTTCGGCATCATCGCCATCGCTGCCACCTCCCTCGTAGGTACCCTGATTAATCCAAACTTGAACGCCAATATTCCCCTGCGGCGTTCTAGCCTCAGTAAAGCCGTAGTCGATTTTTGCCCGAATTGTACTCAACGGAATCGATCCGGCGATTTGTTTTTCCCGGCGAGCCATTTCCGCTCCACCCAAACGGCCCGATAACTGAATTTTAATCCCCTTCGCACCCGCCTCCATCGTCTGCTCTAACGTCCGCTTCATGGTCCGGCGAAAACTAGAACGCTTGGAAAGCTGAGCTGCAACCTCTTCGGCAACCAACTGGCCCTGCAATTCGGGCTTGGATATCTCTTCGATTTTCAAGTTCACCCGACGGCCAATCAGATTTTGCAACTCACTCTGCAACAGGTCGATTTCCTGACCCTTCTTACCAATAATCAAACCAGGACGCGCCACATACAACACCACCTTGACCTCATCGCGCGTCCGCTCAATCTCAATGCGATCCACACCAGCCTGGCGGTATTGAGGCTTGTTAGGATGCTGCTTAATGAACTTACGCAGTCGGTAATCTTCAAGCAGCAACGACGAAAAATCTTGCTTCGAAGCATACCAGCGGCTCTGCCAGCCCCTTACAATCCCCGTGCGAAAACCAATCGGGTTTACCTTTTGTCCCATGTCGCTACCTTCCTTCTGACTTCACCCTTCACACCCGGCGATTCATTACCAACAACTTACCGCTGACCGCTACTCTTCGCCAGCCTCACCTTCCGCCTGATCAGCTAACGCTCGATCAGTGGCTACCGCCGTCGACATCGCCTGCGATCCACTCAAGTCATCTAACTCGATATGAATGTGAGCCATCCGCTTCTTGATCACATGTGCCATACCACGCGCCCGAGGCCGAACACGCTTAAACATAGGACCACCATCCACCCGAGCCTCACTGACAACCAAACGCTTTACATTGACACTAAGGTTCCGAGTCTGCTCCGGATCCTGAGCACTGCCCAACGCACTCTTGATCACCTTCTCCAAAAGCCTCGCTCCGCGCTGAGGCTGAAATCGCAATACGGCCAATGCTTCATCTGCCAGCTTGCCCCGCACCATATCAGCCAAAGGTCGAACCTTACTAGCACTAATACGAGCGTACCGATGTGATGCCTTGAATCCCATGACAGCTCACCTTACCTCTTCCCTTTGCCACCGTGGCCACGAAAGACCCGGGTAGGAGCAAACTCACCCAACTTATGTCCAACCATCTCCTCGGTGACAAACACCTTCATGTGCTGCTTACCGTTGTGAACCATAAACGTATGCCCCACAAATTCAGGGACAATCGTGCAAGCTCGGGCCCAGGTTCGAATCGAATCCTTACGCCCTAACGAATCCAGCTTCTGGACCTTCGTATACAACCTAGCATCAACAAAAGGCCCTTTTTTTAATGAACGCGACATCTTATCTCCGCTGTTCGTGACTTCGCTAATTCACGGATCACATTCTCACGATGGTTACTTCGCCAACTGTCCATACCGCTTGGACCGACGACGACGCACAATAGCCGCGTTGGACGGCTTGCGCTTCTGTCGAGTCGACCCACCCTTGGCAGACTTTCCGGAAGGACTTACCGGATGGCGCCCCCCCTTCGTCCGACCCTCGCCACCACCATGCGGGTGATCAATCGGATTCATCGCCGTACCGCGTACATGAGGCCTGCGCCCCAGCCAACGCTTCCGGCCCGCTTTACCCAAAACAATACCCATATGGTCGGAATTACCAACAGACCCAATGGTGGCCCGACAAGCCGAAGGAATACGCCGAATTTCACCACTTGGCAGATTTAACTGAGCCCAGCCTGCCTCACGAGCCACCAACGTCGCACTGGAACCAGCACTCCGACACATGACGGCTCCACGCCCTGGCTGCATCTCAATGCTGTGCACACTCGAACCCAATGGAATCTTCGACATCGGCAAACAATTCCCGACCGACGGAGGAGATTCAGGACCGCTCTCTACCATAGCCCCCACACCCAGGCCATCAGGGGCAATAATGTATCGCTTTTCTCCGTCCACATAATGCAACAAAGCAATCCGAGCACTCCGATTGGGATCGTACTGGATAGCCGCCACGCGAGCCGGCACCCCATCTTTATCTCGACGGAAATCAATCACGCGATAGCGACGCTTATGCCCGCCACCACGATGCCTAACCGTAATCTTCCCTTGATTATTTCGACCGCCCTTTTTCCGCACAGGACGCAGCAACTTCTTTTCCGGCTTGACGCCAGACGTTAAATCAGCGAAGTCACTCACAGTGGCTCCACGCCGTCCAGGTGAAGTCGGTTTATAGCGTCGAATTCCCATAATTGCGTCCCGTTATGACCCCGTCGTTAAGTCGCTGCCCTTACCCGACCACTTCGCTAACCGACAAACCCAAGCCCTTACCTACAAAAAATTGGCTCATCACCACCCAAAAACACCCACCCTAGAAAAAGTCAATCCGCTGCTCTTTGTCCAGCGTCACAACCGCCTTCTTCCAAGACTTAGTCCGCCCAAAACGAAAACGGTATCGACGCGGCTTGCCGTGCCGAGTCTGAGTACGAACTTTAATAACCTTCACATCAAACAAACTTTCCACCGAGCGACGAATATCGATCTTTGTCGCCAGTGGATTCACCTCAAAGGCATACTGGTTGTCCCGATAAGAACGCCGCATCCCTTTTTCAGTCACTAACGGCTTCAAGATGACCTGATGTGGTTCAAGAACCAACCGAGTCTTCTTGCCTTGCTCGACAATTTGTTGTGCATTGCGTCGCATGAATCCAACCACCTACATCAAAACTTCTCGGGCCCCGAGGCGGCCCCAATAAATTCATCCCAAAAAGCATCTCACCCGAAACTATAAATCCCCTACTCTCCCGCAGCCACCTCATCACTACCACCGCCCTTTTCACCCGACTTCACACGCTCCTGAATGGCATCCAAAGCCGCCTTAGTAACAAGCAACTTACGTGGAGCCAATACGACTAACGCATTCAAATCAGACACCGGCGAAATAGTCACCCGCTCAATATTACGCGTACTCTTGTAAATATTCACGTCATGCTCAGCAGTAGCCACAAGTGTACTCGTTTCCCCCAACCCTAAAGCCGCCAAAATGGCCGCCATCTTCTTGGTCCCAGGCTCTTCAAAAACCAATTCATCAATCACCACGACCTCATCATCACGAATCTTAGAAGCAATCGCCATCCGAGCTGCCAACCGAAGTGACTTTCGAGGCAAGCGATAATGAAAGTCGCGAGGACGCAAGGCATGGATATGACCACCCCCACGCCGAACACCACTGCGGCGCGAGCCAGCACGAGCATTCCCCGTCCCCTTTTGACGGTACAGCTTCCGCGTGGACCCAGACACCTCCCCACGAGCCTTGGTTTTACTCGTACCATGACGCTCGTTGGCCTGATACATGACAGCAGCATCATGCAACAATTGCTTGTTAATCCGAGGCGCCAAGACATCCAAGTCAATCGTGTACTTGCCGACTTCCTTACCCTGTCGATCGTAGATATTCAATTCAGCCATGGATCAAACTTTATTGGTTTCCCGCACGATAACATACCCACCATTGGGCCCCGGCACTGCCCCTCGCAGGATCAGCAAATTATTTTCTTCATCTACCAGATGAACCTTCAAGTTACGCGCCGTCACACGGGCATTCCCGTACTGACCAGCCATCCGCCGCCCCTTAAACACCCGAGCCGGCGAGGCACTACACCCAGTACCACCGGCGTGTCGATGCACCTTCTTGACACCATGCGAAGCCCGCTGACCAGAAAAATTATGACGCTTCATCACCCCCGCGTAGCCACGCCCCTTACTGGTGCCCACCACGTCGACGGCCGCCACCTCCGAAAGATCCCCTACCTTGACCTCCTGCCCAACCTCGAATCCATCACTGGACCCACGCAATTCACGCACAAATCGCTTCGGCTCGCAGTCCGCCTTCGGTGGAGCTTCGACCCCGGCAGAAGCCCGGGCCCGGAAACGCTTACTTGAAATCTTGGCAACATGACCACGCTGACTACGCTTGGTACGCTCGCGATGACGATCACCAAACCCCAACTGCACAGCCTCGTAACCATCCCGATCGGGAGTACGAACCTGCAGCACATGACAAGGACCAGCCTCGATTACCGTAACCGGCACGACGTTCCCGTCCTCGTCATAGACTTGTGTCATCCCGATCTTACGACCGAGTATCCCTTTGGCCATCGTCATTATTCCCGTGATCTGTCGCCCAACAGGACTCGAAACCAGATAAGACTCAACGCAGCAACAAACGTCGTCAGTCTCAAGTTACCTGCCAAGCGTCCGTGGCATATTGGTTATTCCAATTGCAAACTAAATCCCAAAACACATCCGTAAAGCAGAGCCCATCTCCGACAAGCCCACAAAACAAACCACCCTGAAAACCTATTTAGCCGAGGCCTTAATCTTTATATCCACCCCAGCAGGTAGGCTCAACTTATTTAATGCTTCTATTGTCTTTGCCGTCGCCTGAACAATATCGATCAAACGCTTGTGTGTGCGGATCTCAAACTGCTGCCGAGCCTTCTTGTCAATAAATGGCCCGGACAACACGGTATACCGTTCAATTCTTGTCGGCAGTGGAATCGGCCCATGCACCTCCGAATGCGTCCGCTTTGCCGTGTCCACAATATCCTGAGCACTCTGATCCAAGATCGAGTGATCATACGCCTCCATCCTGATTCGAATGACCTCCGCGGACAACTTTACTCTCCATATAGGAAGGATGCTAACTCGTTAATTCAGGCCACATCCATGCGTGGGGCAAATTTTCAGAGGAATCGGTTTCTTGACTCCACCTTAGTTGCCTGGGCTTCCCTTGCCCTTGCGACATTATCCTGCCTGGCAGGACAACATCAGCCGGACACACACCGACCCCATCCAATGCGGCCCCATTGGGAAACTAATGATGTTAAGAATCTGCAGAGAAAGCGTCAACAGCCGTTAGAGGTTTTTTCAGGAAAAAAAGCCCCCAACCGCCGGAGTGTGCCTGGCAAATCCGACTAGGGCAACCTTAGGGGCTGAGAATGCACCCCAAAGACCAGATCAGATGAACCCACGCTGGATTTCGGGGGGGGTCGGAGCATATTTCAAGGGCTCCATAGAACAATTCGCACGTCCCTGGCTGAGACTACGAATGGCCCCCGAATAGTCCAACATCTCAGCCAACGGCACGTGAGCCTCGATCACCGCTCGATCCCCACGGTGATCGGTTCGTGCGATATTCGCTCGACGCTGCTGCAAATCAGCTACAATTTCCCCTAAATAGTCTTCTGGTGTGCTGATTTCCAGCTTCATCAGTGGCTCTAACAATACCAAACCAGCTTGTCGCAACCCTGCTTCAAAAGCCTCACCAGCCGCAATACGAAAGGCCACATCCGTGGACCCTTGAATTTGAGCCTCACCACCTGTGACTGTGATTTTCAGTTTGGTGAGCTGAAAACCACCAATCAGCCCTCCACCTTCTCCACGAGCCTTTAATTCATCAATCACTACCGAAATGAGTTCTCCAGGTATCTCCTCTGGCGAACACCGACTGGTAACCCGCACGGCCGGCACCTTGTCATCCGGTTCCATCCGCAAAGAAACGCGGGCGAACAACTGCTGGCCAGCCATTTGCCGGTTACATTTTCCGGTAATCTCTACAGATTGAGCGATCGTCTCGCGGTAATTCACACGTGGCTTATGGACTTTGACGTTCAGATTAAAGTCCCTCAGAAGCTTGTGCTTGATGACTTCTAAGTGCAATTCCCCCATGCCGCTGATGAGTGTCTGGCCGGTATCTTCATTCTCGGCTGCCTGAAACGTTGGATCCTGTCGTTTCAACATCGTCAGAGTTTCCGACAATTTCTTGCGATCGGTCGTCGTTTCTGGCTCGATGGACATAGAAATGACTGTTTCTGGAAAGGAGATACTTTCCAACAAGATCGGCTGTTTGGCATCACAAATCGTATCGCCAGTGACCGCATGTCGCATGCCAATCACACCCACAATGTCTCCGCATTCAACCGAAGTCACCTGCTCTTCTTTCTTCGTAGCATGAATGTGCCACAACTGGGACACATTTTCTTTCTTTTCCTTAACAGGAACGAACACGCGCGTATTGGACTTGAGGGTGCCAGAATAAATGCGGACCCAATACAGGTCTCCTGTCTTGGCAGGAATAATTTTAAACACCAACCCACAAAGCGGCTCCTGTGGCTTCGATGCACGCTCCAACGCCTTTTCGGGCTGGTTAGGCAGCACACCTTCGACCGGAGGCTTATCAGCCGGGTTGGGAAGGTACTGGGCAACGGCATCCAGTAAGGGTTGAACCCCCATTCCATGCAACGCCGAACCACACAGAACCGGGTGAATCTGCTGCGCACAGGTAGCTTGACGAATCACATCGTGGATCAGCGACACAGGAAGAGGTTCCTCCTGCAAAGCCAACTCCATGAGCTCATCGCTTGTTTCATACAATCGGTCAAGCAACGTCTCGCGCCAAAGTTCGGCGGCAGCTTGCCAATCGTCCGGGATCTCGGCACGGGTGACATCCTGCTCTTGGTCGAATGTCAGAAACTGCATGTTGACCAAGTCAATCACCCCACGAAATGGTGATGGTGAATGCGGCGGGCCCTCCCCCACGGGTATCTGTAGTGCAACCGGATGGCTATCTGCCAGGCGGGATCTAATATCCTCCAGCGTTCCCTCGAAGTTGGCTCCTTCTCGATCCAGTTTGTTGATAAAGGCGATCCTAGGCACCCCATATTTATTGGCTTGCCTCCAAACAGTCTCGCTTTGAGCCTCCACACCTTCACGTGCGCTAAAAACGACCACGCCACCATCCAGCACTCGTAAACTTCGCTCAACTTCAGCCGTAAAGTCGACGTGGCCCGGAGTATCGATCAGGTTGATGGTGACATCCTGCCAAGGAAAGGTGACGCAAGCCGAATAGATGGTAATGCCACGATCCTGCTCTTCTGGATCGTTGTCTGTCGTCGTCGTCCCCTTGTCGACCTGTCCCACTCGGTGCTTGGAACCGCTGTAGAAGAGCATCCGCTCAGTGACGGTCGTCTTACCTGCGTCGATATGGGCAATGATGCCAATGTTACGTATTTGTGATAGTTGTCGAGCCATGGCGCATAGGAAACGCCGCACAAGAAACGACTCGTGCGGCGCCCATCGTGAATCGTGAATTACCAAGCGAAATGAGCGAATGCCTTGTTGGCGTCGGCCATGCGGTGAACATTTTCTCTTCGAGTCATAGCGGAACCTTCACGGTTATAAGCCGCCATCAATTCGTCAGCCAACTTCAATGCGGTAGGTCGCCCTTTCTTTTCGCGTACGGCCATCAATAACCATCGGATGGCCAACGTCTGCTGTCGAGCTCGGTTCACCTGCATCGGTACCTGGTAGGCCGCACCACCCACGCGCCGACTTCGCACTTCGACTTGTGGCTTGACGTTTTCTAACGCCTGATTGAAAACATCGATGGGCTCTTCATTGGGAACCCGCTTATCCAACTCGTCCAGGGCATCATAAAGAAGCATCTGGGAAGTTGTTTTCTTGCCATCCCACATGAGGCAGTTGATAAACTTACTGGCCAACAATGAATTGAACTTAGGATCCGGCTTCAGCTGACTTCTACTAGCGGTAATTCGTCCCATAGGAAAGATCTTTTCGTTGTGATGACTTCTCGCGTATGACTTCTCGCGTATGACTTCTCGCGTATGACTTCTCGCGTATGACTTCTCGCGTATGACGCCCGACTGCTATGACTTCTTGGCACCGTAACGACTTCGCGATCTCTTTCGACCCTCCACACCCAACGTATCGAGAGCTCCACGCACCACCTGATAACGTACCCCTGGCAAATCCCGCACACGGCCGCCTCGCACAAGTACGATGGAGTGCTCTTGCAAACTATGTCCTTCACCCGGAATGTAAACGGTCACTTCTTTGCCGTTTGACAACCTAACACGCGTGATCTTACGTAGCGCCGAGTTAGGCTTTTTAGGTGTCATGGTACGAACCTGCAGGCAGACCCCTCGTTTTTGAGGGCAGCGATCTAAGACCGGCGCCTTGCTAAAGGTTCGCTTTTTCCTTCGCTTTTTACGAACAAGTTGATTAATCGTTGGCATACTGTTTGCAAACTGAATCTAGTGGTAAAGAATCGTTGAAGTTGTTCAGGTTACCGAATCGGGACCTACTGTCAAGCCGAAACATCGGGATTTTTATTTGAAGTCAAATCTGTAAAACGCGTTGTGCCCTTGCCACCGCTAGGCCTTTCCTATTCTTCCGGTGGTGGGGAAGGCGGCGTTTGACCGGGGCCGCCTCCCAGCAACGAATCCAAATCAGGTGCCGGAGAACTTTCCGACACGGTAGGATCGACTTGAGGTGGTTCCCCCAGGGGTACGTCAGGCAGCGCACCTTCTGACACCGCCCCCTCGGGAACGGTACCGCCGATCAGTGGTGAATCCGGCATGGGGACATCGGCCAGCGAAGGATTGGAGGAGAAACTTCCGGCCAACGGTTCCTGAAATGAACCGCTAGGCGTCGTCGCAGGGTGGTCGAGTGGTCCTACCGGAGGCGTCGATCCGTTCTCATCATCCGCTGATTCCAACAATGGGAATGACGTGACCAGAGTGCGTTCCTTGGCCAAAGCCAACTCTTCCAAAGCTTCTGGCCGAATCCGTACTTCGGATTCTTGGAACGTTCGAAATCCGGTCCCCGCAGGAATCAAGTGACCCAGGATCACGTTTTCCTTTAAGCCTTCCAGGGTATCGGTCTTTCCGGACAAGGCAGCCTCGGTAAGTACCTTGGTGGTTTCCTGGAAACTGGCAGCGGAAATGAAACTGGAACTTTGAACCGAAGCCTTGGTGATGCCCAATAGCTGCGTACTGGCAGATGCCGGCTTCGGTCGCCCTCCCTTAGCAAGTTCCCCACCCAAAGCTTCGATTTGAGCGTTCACCTGCTCCAACGTATCTTTGGGGACAATCGTACCGATTTCAAATTCACTATCACCTTTTTCCGTAATTCGGACGCACTTTTGCAACGCTTCGTTCGTCTTACGGAAATCAAACTTGTCGATCACAATACCGGGCAACAGATTTGTATCACCAGGCGTTTCAATACGAACTTTTCGAAGCATCCGAGCTACGATAATCTCGATGTGCTTGTCGTTGATCTCCACCCGTTGGCTACGATACACGTTTTGAATTTCGTGTACCAAATACTGCTGCACAGCCTCTTCCCCTGAAATCCTAAGAATATCATGGGGAACCAACGGACCATCGACAAGCGATTGGCCCGCCTTGACATAGTCACCGCCGTGCACCAAAAACCGTTTTCCGTGAGGCACGAGATGCTCGCGTTCGATACCGCTTTCGCTTTTAACAACAATCGTTCGTTTACCACGTTTCTTTTCGCTTAAGATTTCAACCGCACCGTCTACTTCGGCGATGACAGCCGGATCCTTCGGCTTGCGAGCCTCAAAAATTTCGGTCACCCGAGGCAAACCACCGGTGATATCTTTGATACCCGCAGCTTCCCGAGGAGTTTTAGCGATCACTGTTCCAGCAGTAATCTTGACACCCTCGTCGACTTCGATATGGGCTCGTTCTGGTAGGTAGTACACATCCAATGTATTCCCACCGTCGTCTTCAATCACGATGTGCGGATGCAATTCACCCTTATGGTCGATGATCAGCCGTCGCGTCGTCCCACCGGCATCTTTTTCAAGCCGCATGGTGTCGCCTTCCACAACATCCTGATAGCGAACCTTACCGCTCACCTCACCCAAAATCGGGATGCTATGTGGATCCCACTGACACACCGTGGCTCCGACTTTGACTTCTGTATCCTCTTCGACCAACAACTGAGCACCGGTGGGCACTTCATGTTTTTCCAGCTCACGACCCTTAGGATCAAGAATGGACACCTCACCGTTTCTCGTGAGAACGATTTTCTCACCTTGATCGTTCGTCACAACGCGCATCCGCGTAAACTTGACAATTCCGGCTTTCTTTGTCTTGGTCTCGTGCTCTTCCACTGACCGCGTGTCCACTCCACCGATATGAAATGTCCGCATGGTGAGCTGAGTCCCTGGTTCACCAATACTTTGAGCGGCAATGATGCCGACCGCCATACCTTCTTCCACCAAATTCCCCGTCGACAGATCCATACCGTAGCACAGTCGGCATACGCCCAGTGGTGCGTCGCAGGTCAGCGAACTACGAACTTGAATCTTTTCCAATCCGAGATCTTCGATCTTCCGTGCACTAACAGGTGTCAACGGCTCGTTTTCGCGAACGATCACTTCGTCCGTAATCGGATTGACGATATTCTGGCGACTCACACGCCCACGTACCGCATCCGTCAAACGAACTTCGACACGTTCACCACGGTAGACAACTTCCTTAGTAATACCCTGTGTGGTCCCGCAATCGTGCATGGTAACCACCACGTTTTGCGCCACATCCGCCAGTTTTCGCGTGAGGTACCCTGAGTCCGCCGTTTTCAAGGCAGTATCGGCCAAACCTTTACGAGCACCATGCGTCGAACTGAAATATTCCAACACCGACAGACCTTCACGGAAGTTCGCTTTGATCGGCGTCTCAATAATCTGACCTGACGGTTTGGCCATTAGACCCCGCATTCCAGCCAGCTGACGAATCTGCTCCTTACCACCTCGAGCCCCCGAATGCGCCATCAGGAACACCGGATTCACGTAACCTCCACTTCGCTCATCTTGTTCCATTTCACTCATCATCCGCGCTGTGATCAATTCACGTGCGTGTGTCCAGGCATCCAACACCTGGTTGTAACGTTCCACATCGGTAATGATGCCACGCTCGTACAGCTTGCGAAATTTCTGTACCGTTTTTTCGGCTTCGCCTAAGATCTTTCGCTTGTCATCTGGAGTCACCAAATCATCCGTAGCAAATGACAAGCCACTGCTGGTACTTTCTGTAAAACCAAGTTTGTTCATATCGTCCAACAGCTTAATGGTCGCTCGACGTCCCAACACCTGATAACAGTCGGAAATCACTGTCGCCAGTTCACCGCTGCGCATCGCCAAGTTGTAATAATCCATACCCACTGGAAGCATCGTGTTGAAACGGACGCGGCCGACCGTCGTTTCAATCAATTCGCCATACGTCGCCGAGTCATCTTCGGTTTTTAGCCTTCGGTCCTCCGGAAGTCGTACCTTGATTTTCGCATGAAGATCTACCACGCCTAACGAGTATGCCAACTCAGCTTCATTCAACGAAGCGAAGCTCATTCCATCACCGATCCGTTCCGGCACCGTACAGGTAATGTAGTAGCAGCCCATCACAACGTCCTGAGAAGGACTCATGATCGGAGCCCCATTGGCCGGGCTGAAAATGTTGTTTGTCGCCAACAACAGCGTGTGAGCCTCAACTTGAGCCTCAATGGATAACGGCAAATGAACGGCCATTTGATCGCCGTCAAAGTCAGCATTAAAACCTTTGCAAACAAGGGGATGGAGGTGAATCGCATTACCTTCGACGAGCACCGGTTCAAAACCTTGAATCCCCATGCGATGCAACGTGGGAGCTCGGTTGAGCAAGACCGGATGGTTCTGGATGACCGACTCGAGGATATCCCACACCTCTTCGTCTTTGCGCTCCAGCATCTTTTTCGCGCTCTTGATGGTGTCCGCATGCCCCAACTCCTTGAGTTTGCGGATAATGAACGGCTGGTAGAGTTCCAGCGCGATCTTCTTCGGTAAACCACATTGATGCAACTTGAGTGAAGGTCCCACGACGATCACGCTGCGAGCCGAATAGTCGACGCGTTTACCTAACAAGTTTTCGCGAAAACGTCCCTGCTTACCTTTGATCATATCGGTCAGCGACTTCAAAGGACGATTGCTGCTGCCCAACACGGGTCGTTTACAACGATTATTGTCAAACAACGCATCCACCGACTGCTGCAGCATTCGCTTTTCATTGCGAATGATAACTTCGGGTGCATTGAGATCCACCAATTTGCGCAGGCGGTTGTTTCGATTAATAATACGGCGATACAGGTCATTCAAATCGCTGGTCGCGAAATTCCCTGAATCCAACAGCACAAGCGGTCGCAAATCGGGCGGAATGACGGGAATGACGTCCAACACCATCCACTCAGGTTTATTGTCGCTATCACGAATCGATTCGACGATTTTCAACCGGTTGGTATAGTCCTTGGCCTTTTGCTTGGACCCCGTCTCGGCTAATTCCTGGCGAAGATCATCAGACAGACGCACCAAATCCAGACCCGTCAATAACTTCCGAACGGCTTCCGCACCCATATCGGCTTCGAAAGACCCCTCACCATATTGATCTCGCGCATTACGAAACTCTTCTTCGGTCAACAGTTGTTGAGGCTCCAAGTCGGTCGCCCCCGGATCCACGACCACGTAATCCTGGAAATAGATAACTTTTTCCAGACTAGACGTTTTCATATTCAGCAAGTTGCCTAGCCGGCTCGGCATCGCCTTGAAGAACCAGATATGGACGACCGGCGCCGCAAGCTCAATATGCCCCATGCGCTTACGTCGTACTCGACTGTGCGTCACCTTGACGCCACATCGGTCACAAATCATGCCCTTGTACTTCATCCCGCGATACTTACCACAAGCACACTCCCAGTCCTTTTCTGGACCGAAA
>JAKVBZ010000149.1 GCA_022448645.1 Pirellulaceae bacterium | reverse complement strand
GATTGAGTGTATTGTGGCACGGGCTCGTCGTCGGAACGAAAGATCCCCAATTCTTTGGTGTATCGTTCGACAAGTTCGACTTCTGCCGAAGTCCGTCCCGTTCGTCGCAAATATGATAGTGTCTCGTCGTCGACAGGAAAGAACCCCATCGTCGCGCCATATTCGGGAGCCATGTTGGCAATGGTAGCTCGATCGGCCAACTTCATACTGGAAACCCCAGAGCCGTAGAATTCGACAAATTTGCCTACGACTCCTAACTCGCGCAACACTTGTGTTACGGTCAGTACCATATCGGTTGCCGTCGCACCTGGAGGAATTTCGCCAGTTAGCTCAAATCCCACCACCTCCGGGGTGAGCATGTACAACGGCTGGCCCAACATCACGGCTTCGGCCTCGATGCCACCGACTCCCCATCCGACGATCCCTAAGCCATTGATCATGGTGGTGTGGCTGTCAGTGCCGACCAGCGTATCGGGGACGGCCACATAACCGATATCGTCTTCTCTTAAAAAGACACATTTCGCAAGGAATTCCAGGTTTACCTGATGCACGATCCCCACATTTGGAGGTATCGCTCGGAAGTTATCAAACGCATGCTGTCCCCAGCGAAGAAATTCGTAGCGTTCTTTGTTGCGCGTAAACTCCAGGTCAACATTTGCCTCAAGAGCGTCGGTAGACCCGAACCGGTCCACTTGCACAGAGTGGTCGATCACTAAATCAACGGGTATCAAAGGATTCACTTTACGAGGATCGCCGCCAAGCCGTTGTATGGCACTCCGCATGGCGGCAAGATCGACCACAGCCGGAACGCCCGTAAAGTCTTGCAATACGACACGTGATGGCTTGAACGGAATTTCATCCCCACCAGCCTGGTCTGCCTGCCATCCGGCTAGCTGCTTCACATCGTTTTCGCTGACCACATAACCATCGCAATTTCGTAACACCGACTCGAGTAGCACGCGAATCGAATAGGGAAGTTGTGCGATGGAACACAGCCCAGCGTCTTCTAAAGTCCCGATACGATAAATCCCGGCGGTGCCATCGCCGGTGTTAAATTCACTGCGTGCGCCGAAAGGGTCACTCGTTTTGGCAGCCGCATTCATGTTGTGTCGTGCCTTTCAAAAAATCGTGCCAGTATCGTTGATGATTGGAATCCTCATGTACCAACGATCAAGCGGCATTTTAGCAAGTTCTGCCCGCGTTGTAAGATGTGATCAGGGCTCGCGCGTGCCAGAAGGAGCTTGGGCAGCAGCGTTCAGTTCGACAGTCAACTGTTCGACGTCACGGGCATCTTCGTATTCGCGCAATTGCTTTTCGGTATCTGCAAATACATCGTTGATTTTGGCCTGGGTCCTTGCATTTGCTTTGATAATCAGCTCCTGACGTGCATTCGCCAGATCCATGGCCAAATGTGACGGTAACCGAAGTGAGCGGAGCTCTGCCAAAAGGCTGCGTGCTTCGTCGATTTTTCCAGCCTCGATTCGCCGACGAATCCGTGCGACCAAGATTTCACGTTCGACCACACGGTCTACGAGGTTCCCCTGTAGACCACGCACAAAACCTTCTGCTTCTAATCGCAACCTATCGTCAAACATGGAAACGGTCTGTTCCGGATAGAGGCCAGGCAGGATCGGCAGTCTCGCTAGCAACTCGCCGCCATTTTTGACATAGAGGATCCTCAGAGGCCTATCGCTCTGGGGAATATCGATCTTCCCATTCAGGTCTGACCGTCCGACAAACTCTGAGGGTTCTGAAAGGTCTTGTTCTGGTTTACGTGAATAAATTTCGTAGCCTGCCAACGCCCTTTGCTGAGCATCTCTGGCCCGTAAATACAATCGAGTGGGCAGGGACGAGGGATGGACGGCCAGCGCAAGTCTGTCCACTCTCCGACTGATACGGCCACTAATGGGACTTCGTTTTCCGGAATGTACATTTGCAATCCTTTCGCTCCCAGTACCTTCTAGCAAGGTCAAGTAGGTCCAGGGCACCGGTTTCACCCCTCCCGGTTTAGGCCGTCCCAAGCGGTCATTGCGGCGTAAGACAGGCTGCAGTACTACATCTGGAGCGACGAGGACCGGAGAATCTTTGCGATTCACCAACGCGCCAGCCCGAAATCGCACAATGAACTTCTTTTTAGGGACACCAGGCCGGTCATCTTCGTCTACCGATTTACCGATTTGCGCTAGCGGAGAAAATGCATCGACCACGGCGTCGACGACGGCGGTTGGCAAATGGTCGCTGTGTCCCACCTGCCTCGAAACGCTACGGGCCCACATGCGGGCGCAACAATCTAGCTCGCGAACATTTAACTCAAAACCGAAACCGTTTGATCGAATTGCAACGAAATATACTTTATCCCGCTCCAGGCAGCTCGCGTAACATTTTTCCACATCGGCGACTGACAATTCGTCCAGCCGGTACAGGCAGGCCTGTGTCAGGATCTCAGGTACGACAGCGGAGCTCACTGTCCAAGCCGGTCCTACTAATACGCTCGCTCCCTGCGTGATGGCGGTTTGCAGCCGCAATAGAGCATGGGCCTGCAATTCCGGCACCGCATCCAGTGCAAAGCAAACTTCTATGTCATACGGGGTCACTTCCCAACTGGTCTGCGCCTGTGCCGATGGCAGCCATGCCAGCGGGATGCTGATCAACAGCAACCCAACAAGGTAGAACGACCTGAGGTGCGTGTGTGGCATACGAACGATCATGGCCCCGCGGCAACTCGCCAATTTTCAACATTTTGATAAAGGTGTACGGAAGACCCTTCCAGTCCCTGCAGACGTTCGTGATACGCCAGATGCTCGGTCACCTGCCACAAAGGGATCACCGTTGCCTCATGGTGAACAATCTGGTGGATCCTGTTGAGCAACTCTCTGGCTTCCACCCAGTTTGAAATCTGGTTTAGTTGTCGTACTGTATGCTTCAGGTAAGCACTGGATGTTTTCACCAGTCCACCGTCTCCAAAGATCTGTCCTACATCCACCACCGGCTCGGTAATCGACCATTCCGTGTAGAGTAAATCGATGTCGTCTTCGAGCCGAGATCCACCCGGAGGAAGCGGTCGAAGTTCACAGGGGATCTCAATTGTCTTCAATTGGTCAGCGATCACTTGACACGCTAGTCTTGCCATCTCAGAGTCGGCATGCGCTAATACCAACGGTGTCAATTCAGGGACAGGTATGTTCGATTTTACAGCATGATCTGTCACGGACTTTACGGCTACGGCGGAAAGGATTCGAGCCATCGCTTGGTGGTAAGGAAGCGGCTTGATCTGTGGATGGTAAGCATACCCCAGCGGATCGTCTTGCGAGAATCCCGCCGGGAAAGGCCCCGATAGTACCTGACACCCTTCAAGTTCCGTTCCCCCCAATATCATTTGCTTTAAGATGAGTTCTCGATTGATTCCGTAGACCAACGCCTTGCGAAAAAGAACATGTGCCAGGAACGAGTTTTTCCGCGCATTGGGCAGAAGTACGTGCACGGTCGGTACGTCATACCGCTGAACGACGATGCCTTCCTGCTCGCGCAGTTGTGGTACGTCGATCGGATTCAGTCGATCGACCACATCGACTTCTCCCAATCGTAGTTTCACGCCGACAGAGCCTTGAATCCATTTTTCAATGATTTGCTCGGGCTGACTTTTCTTCGACAGTCCGAATTTCACCTGACTTACAAAAACCGTCTCTTCCTGCGTCTTAGCCCCAATACGATACGGTCCCACTAACACATCCCCGGATATTTTGCCCCATCCCAGCGGAGTAGCTTGCAGTAAGGCTTCCGGTTTCACGAAGGTGTTGTTCAACTGGACATTTAACGTTAGCCCGTCATTCACATCAATGCTGTTCAGTATGGATGCCCACGTGGTTTGATAATTGGGGCTCCATGGATCAGCCAGGTCGAACAGACGGCGGGTCACAATATAGGTGTCTAAAGCAGATGTTTCGGCAGAGGCAGATCGTAAATTCAGCTGCAAGCTTGTTCCGTCATCACTGGTTCGCAACGTGCCCCAAGGGCATGTGTAATCTCCACCTTGCGCGCTCGGCCCATCAAACTCTATCAGGCGGCGAGACAGCAACCTGGCGACGCGAGTTGCACTCCATCTGTGCAAGGAAGCTGCGACTCCCTCCATGGCTGGCTGGCTGACACCTACTGTCACCACGGGATACTGTTCCATCAGTTGCCGACTGATTTCCGCCGCACCGGGAACTTCGGGTGCCACGTCAATCGCACGCTGGAGCGCTCGTCGGGCAGGCCGATATTTTTGTTCGCTAAGGAACTGTTCAGCCTGTTGGATTTGTCGCTCTGCGACAGCTGTTAACTGGGACTGACGTGTAGTGACGAATTCTTGCCAACGTGCATCGGGCGAATTTTTCCAGCGAAGCAGTATTTCACGGGCCTGTCGGAAAGAACGTTCTTTCACGAACTGCTTAAACACAGAATCCACGACCCGCCGCTGACTGGCGGACAACCCGCGTCGTGTCGGGTTGCGACTTTCTAACTCTCCTAATATAGAAAGTGCGTCTGTATAGTTTCCCATGCTAAATGACACTGCAGCATTTTTCATCAGGAAATTCTCAACCGATGCATTGAGTCGTGGGTTGTGGGGAGCCCGACGTGAGACGTATTCAAAATACCAGTACGCCTCGTCAAACTTCGCCTGCGCCTCGTCATACTTTTGGCCTCGCGCCAACTGACTCGCCTGGGCGACGATGTGATTCCCCTGCTTAATGATGAGGGATTCAAAAAGCTCTATCTTGACGATGTGACTCCATTCGACATCGAAAACTTCTTGGGGTTGATCGACGAAAGTTACCTCCAGCACTCCAGATGTTGGAAGCGGATCGGGAACTCGTCCATCGAGAGATCTAAGCGGCTCTACGATCAATTCCGCATTTTGATTGACGTCATCGAGATAGACGATGTCGTAAGGTTCCCGTTCGTACAACGGTTGCTCGTCCTGCTTAGGTGTGTCGGCCGTTTCACTGGAACCTTCCTCCGAGGTAGATTCCACTGTTTCGCCTTCCTTCGCCTCCTGGCAGCGAACCGCCTGGCCCATAGGCAATACGACAAGGATCCAGGCGCAGCAGAGGATGGCAGCAAAGCAGTTGCCTTGAAGATGCTTGATTCGCGCGAATTTTGCTGCGGTGGTGATGTATGACACTGAAAGGAAAGGTGTAAGGTCCTTTTGAGGGACGGTCTCCAGGTTGGTCGCGAGACGGAATATACGGGCCTGGAGACCCGTCCTATCCTTTAAAATCATGTTGTGAAATAGCGTCGAGCTGAACAACACCCGTTTGCCTTCGACTGTTATCTCAGCAAGCGTTTCAACTAAGGGACCTCGATAGCATGGATGGTACCGTCATAGCCGGATAATAGGAGGGTTTCACGGTTCCATGGTACGGGCCCCGTCCCCAACGGTTTGCCGACAATGACATGTCCTAACTCTTTACCTGAATTCGCAGCCACACGCCAAACGGTTCCGTGGATTCCAGAAAAAATGATAGATCCCTCCTCGACCAAAGGCGTGCCAACCAAAGGTCCATAGGACATCGCCGCTTTCCACTGAAGTTGCTGTCCCGCAGTGAAACAATACATCTGTTGAGCATCTGTCGCTACCATCACATAATTCCCGACACGTGCTGGCCCCCATACTACGTGACCTTTGACTTCCCATTGCTCGCCGGCGACCAAGTCTGTGGTGCCAAACGCCACGACCTTGTCTGCTTCAAGGGCCGGTAGAATGCCGAAAACGGTATCCTCAACAGCCGCCAGGCCGTGGTGGAGGTGCATGTCAATGGTTTGCGACGCCTCTGCTGTCAACCTTCTGCGTGCTCCCTCTTCAATGACTAATCGGTATAAATGATCATTTCCGTCGTAAACGATGATCCCGGGATGGTCATGCTGATCAAGAATCGCGGGACGCTGCCAATGGATCAGCTGGCCAGGGCGTAAATTTGGCTGAAATGGGTCGGCAGTTGGTTGACCTGTTGCCAAATCCAAGGCGTAGATTTGTCCGTGGTGAGTTAGAGCTAAAATTTCAGAACCGAGTGGTACCGGGGGAGTTGCCAGACTCTCAGAAGGAACCGCCAGTTCGACATGGTGCATCTCTTGACCGCGCTGTGTAGGATTCACCAGGACGACGTGCTGTAGGTTTTGGCTGTCGACAAAAATGGTGCGTCCGTCCGGCAGCGACGTTAGTTGGTTCAAACGGCCTGGTACGGGGGCTTTTTTCGTTTCAACCTTCTTGGTTGCGATCTCCGCCCCCAAATGGCCTGGCTGAATTTCAAACAAATCGGCTTGCGCAGAAACAATCATGACGGACGAGCCGTTTTGGCTGAGAGGCTCTCCGGCCGATGGGACGCCAAGATCGATACTCCAAATTGAATTCGTTAGGACATTAGTCGTTGACTGGCGATCAATATTGTTCGCCGTGACGGTCATGCCCGTTTGGTTGGCTCGACGTCGCATGTGGAACAGGACTTTGCCGATCGCCCGCATGGGGCCTACGAACGAATCTCCATTGTGAGTCACTTGACCACGCACAATAGAGCCGCGAGCTGTTTGTAGACGGTAACTCGTCAAACGATTGTCGCCTACCCAGAGTTGGCCTTCAGCTACGAGCATTTGCGGGTCGACAGGGTCTTTGGCAGTCTTTACCGTTTTGGTTAGTTCGGACACTGGAGCGTGTTCGCTACGTTTGTCGATTTCAAACAGGTAGACGGCACCTAAATTTGTCACTACTAGAAGTTGCCGTCCCATGACAATCGGAGGTGTTACGACCTGGCCATCTAGACGGATAGGGTCCTGTGCACGTTGCAGCGCTAGTCCATTGTTATCCGTGGCCAAAACGTGCAACTGCGAGTATTCTGGACTCAAACGTTCCGCGACCATTACAAAGCCCAACGCCGAGACGGGTGGACAGCTGACCGCCCCCGTGCGGTGACCTATGTAATAGACTTCCTCGCAGGCTAGCGTGTCGGCATCCAGTGCATACAGGTTAGAGTGGTCCGCCGCGACATAAATCCTACTACGCTTTTCGTCGATGCCAGGACGCACATTGATTGACTGCGGCAAACGAACTTGCCGCGATGAGCCTCCGTCCTTTTGCTCCACCAACAACACTTCGCCTGACTTGGTGGTGACAACCAGTCGTTCACCAACAGAAATCGTTTCCAGCAGCGGCTGGCGTACGGGTAGCCTCCAGACCAATTGGCCATCCTGCGCACTGCGTCGAACCAATTCATGGCTCCGCGCATCGACGTAAAGGACATCACTGCCAGGTTGGGTGCTTAGTGCGGTTGGGTGGATTTCGGATTCGTGTCCCACAAAGCGATACCACAAAGCCTGTCCAGTGCTGGCATCAATGCCGTATACTGCTCCTCCTGCCAGGTAATACAAGACATGTCCATCCACCCCTTGGGCACTTTCACCAGAGTGACTCGGAAGCGCCATTTGTCTTGGTGTCGGTTTGTCCTCCAGGAGTGGCGTTAAAACTTCGTCACTCACTTGAACCTGTTTCAATTGCTGATCGGTTATCTCCCGGATCGCCTTCTGTAATTCGACATGATCTTCCAGAGCAGGGTAGATTTTCAGTAGTTCATCACGTAATTGATAAGCAGCCGCGACGTCCCCTGACGACGTCGCCTGGCGGATGCCGTCAACAGTGCTCGTCAACTCCTGGTCCCGGTTGATACTGCGTTGAACGGTCAGGATTTTCG
>JAKVBZ010000148.1 GCA_022448645.1 Pirellulaceae bacterium | reverse complement strand
ACCTATACGGATTTCGATTCAAATAGGAACAAAAGAAGTCTCTGACGGCTTCTCATTTCCGTGCGTGGTCAAAAGTTGCAAAAGCCACCTTTTTCGGAACCTTCCACTACGGTTATCGTGCGGCGGTGTAGTTGTCCGCTGTACGAAATGGAACCTCGTTAAGTGCGGAGGTGAGGTCGCGCCGCAGAAAACGGACCTTGCTAACTGCGGTCGCGGCTAAAAGCACACTGCTGCGTGAAGCTATCGCGATGCTCGGCGGCACAATGCCTGACTTTCCAGCGGCGGGAAAAAGCCGACACCCGATCCCGCAGCAAACCGTCGCATGGTCGGCAACTGACTGGTCCGGCGGCAAATTGGGCCGCGGCGGTTCGCCGAAAGGTGGGAATAGAATTGCAAAAACAACGTTTTTCACAATCTACGGTCGAGGAAGATCATTGAAGCGTCACCGGCAGTTGCTTTAGAATAGCAATAACTCGGCACAATGCTTCAACTGGAGAATTCTCATGATCCGGTTTGCTCTACTATCCGTTGCCGCGATGTTGCTTGGTGGTTCTGTTGCTCAGGCAGCGACGGTTTTCCTTGAAGATTTTGAGGGCCCGCCGGCCCCTTCCGGAACCACAGCATTGGCGGATGACCTCGGCTGGACTAAATCTGGAGCTAGTGTTGGATACAATACTACTGTGCCCTATCTTGATACCGGCGCAGCGTATCAGCCCGCCGCAAACTCGCATCACCATAAAGCCGTAGGCGCCGGCATGGTAGATGACATCATGACACTTAAGGCTGACCTTTTTGCCGATAATTTATACGAAACCGGTGGCGAGGGTGGTGTTGGAATCTGTGACGGCACTAACGGCGGCGTAAATTTCTTCATGATAGGCCCTGGTGGAACTAGTATTTTTAGTCCAAGAGGAGGCTGGCAAATTTACGATGGTTTGAACGATACGGGCTTTATCAGAGTTACTGATGGCGGAGCACCTGGAGTAGGCAATCGGTTTATGGGTGGCACTAATGTAGCTGTTACCGTAAAGGTTATCTTTGACCAGTTAGCTAACACTATCAGTGTCGATATTATTGATAGAGCAACCCAGGTATCACTTAACCCGACCTTTGTCATACCACTGACCGCGGGCGGGAAGACCAAACTTCAAGCCTGTTCGAGTGTTTTTTTGACGTGGAACGACATACATGCTCCGAATCCAGGACTTAAGGAAGTCGACAACATCAGTTTTGTTTCTACAGCAAGAATAATAGAATCTGACCCGCCGGAACCGGACCCGATGACCTGGGCGCAGCCGCCAGTTGCGGTTGACGGCTACAGTATAACGATGACAGCCACCGCTGCCACGGATGCTGTTAATCCGCCTGTGCAGTATTACTTCGAATGTACAACTGATGGCGATGCCAGCAGCAATTGGCAAAAGGACCCGAACTATTTGGCGACAGGCCTGGACCCGGTAACTGAATACATATTCAGGGCCAAAGCCCGCGATAATGCTCCCAGTCAAAACGAAACCGGTTTCTCTGACCCGTGTTCAGCTACTACAGAATTACCAACTACCGCCGGCCTGCTGCTTCATCTGGATGCAAGTTCACTTGGTCTAAGTGATGGGGTTCCGGTGGAGACATGGACATCACGTGCAGGCCCCTATGCCGAACAATTCAATACCAGCTATCGGCCAATATACCGTGCCAATGCCTTTGGCGGCAGAGCGGCAGTGGATTTTGACGCGGCCGACGACCACCTTTTTCTGACATCAAGTTTAGCGAATGCCGGTTCGGTCTTTGCCGTTGTAAAGTTCAAGTCCTTAGCATTGCCCAGTGAAGAAAACTACATTGTTTCCGGCAATACCGGTGAGAGACTGTCCTGGAACAACAACCAGATTCTTGTCAATGATGCTGCCGGCTTTGATTTCAATGACACGGATACCTATCACATTTATACCTGGGTACAGGGTGAAAAAAGTTATCTTGATTTCACGAGTCAAGATTCGGGCATAGAGTCCGACACTATGGATGGAATTTTTATTATCGGCGCCGAAGACGACAGTCCACTGTCCAACGTAGGTCCTGATGCCCTGATAGCTGAGATTATTGTTTACGATACGGCTCTTGGTGCCGATAACCGTCAGGCCATTTGGAGATACCTGGAAAACAAATACCATATGGTCTCAACTTTTATTGTTGAGCCTGCGATCAATAACTATGCCATCCAGGAGCATAAGGAACTACCCGTTGCTGCTTGTCGAATTGGGACAGATATAAGGATGATGGCCTGCCGTGGTGAGTATGAGCCTGCCTCGTTTGTCGTAGAAACAGACAGCACTCTTGAGAATCTCATGGTAACCGTTGGGCAGTTATCAGGTGATTTCGGTGCCACCATCCCCTCCAGCGCTGTAGATGTTCGGGTTGTTCAGCCCTGCTGGCTGCGGATAACGGATTTTCCCGGTCGGATGAACCAGGTTCTGCTTCATGATCCCAGTCTGCTGATAATAGATCACGAAGAGTTGGTGTCCCCTTTCACACAGGGCATGGAATTTACTCGAACACCGATTGATACAGCTACGCTGCAGCCTGCAGATGTGGCATCACGCCAGCAGTTCTGGCTGACTGTTCATGTGCCGGATGATGCGATTTCAGGAACATACACCGGAACTATTAGCGTTACCTCCACAAATGCGCCAACTCAGACATTAACCCTGGAACTTGATGTACCGGATTTTGATCTACTTGAGCCTAACTTTGAATACAGTCTTTATTATGCTACCGCTTATTACAGCGATCAGATGCGTATTAACGAGTACAAGAATATGGTTGCACACGGCTGTATGAATCCCAACATCTATAACGCTGAGGTTGTAGATGTTGGTGATGGTACCCTCGATTTTACTGGCTTTGCACACGAGCTGTCATTGCGGGAACAGGCGGGCATGAAAGCAGCCGGGCCGCTGTATATTGTAGCCGGTACCCCGATCCATGCCGGCAACGGAGGCGCATATACATCAAGTGAAGTTACAGCAATGGTCTCAGAGATTGTAACGTGGGCCCAGCAGAGAGGTTATTCAGATGTGTATTTTATGGGTAATGATGAGGCAACCGGTGAGAGACTTGTTGCCCAGCGTCCTACGTGGGATGCAGTCCATGCTGGTGGAGGTAAGATTTTTGCTGCTAACTTTGCCGGTTTCTTTCCATATGTCGGTGATATTTTAGATTGCCCGGTAATTACTCATCCAGCAGGCAACCCAATGGACGTTTCATCACACGGAGAGGCTGACCCTTGGCTGGATTACGTTCCAACCGCGCCGTGGGCTCTAGATCCCATCGATTGGATCCTTGACCCTTACACCCATACTGAGTTTAGCCCTCCGGACTATCCGGTTTTGATCCAGAACGTTCACAACAATGGTTTCAAAATCTTTACATACATGGATTCTTCTGCCGGTAGACCTATCCCCGAGGTCCATCGTCGGCTGCGCGGTCTTGGACTTTACAAGGCAAATTTGGACGGCACGATGACCTGGTCATATAACCACTTCCTTTATTCCCCTAATCTGTCGGCTGGTCCAGTGGATTGGTCAAACCTCCACAGTTTTGTTCTTCGTGGAGCCGAAGCTCCTTTTGATACGCTGCCGTGGGAAGCGTATCGTGAAGGCTACGACGATGCCAGATATCTGGCTACACTTCAGGATGCCATCACTCAATGCCGAACCTCAGGAAGACGTCTGGAAAGGATCACTGAAGTGGAAACATGGCTTGATGAAATTCCTACAGACATTGACCTGGATGATTGGCGTAGACAGATGGCGATATACACTGAAATGCTCCTGGGTTTAGATGCTACCGTTACGCCTGTCAGGAACCCACGTTAAACACTCACGATCGTTTTTTATTTGCTAATGATTAGAGACACCCAATGAGCACCCTGCATGAAAGATCTCATTTCACATGCAGGCGGAAAACTCGTGCGTTTGACGCGGATCACACCTCAGCTCAACCGCTCGCCACGTGGCCCCCTCTCTTCACTGATGCATATTTGAGACTGTCGAAGGGTCTTCGGGAAATCGCTCAATCCGAATCTGATATTCGTCCACTGGATTTGGCGAATGCCGTCCAAGTAATTAAAGACATCGACGACGACTGCCGATATCCGCCAACTCAAACGACGAGCAACGTTGATTGAGGAGTTGTTAAAAAAAACCTCGGAGTTAACTCGATGCCAATTCACCTTCCCGCGATATCACATCGCCAATTTACGTCAGGTGCCGCGGGCGTGATCGGTAGCGGCGTCCTCGTACCAAAGGGGTATCCTCGGAACGTCGACAGCGACCTCAACCGATTTGCGCTGGTTTCCGATACGCATATCATGCCCGACCCGGCGGCGACCGCGCGAGGAATCAACATGACCGAGATCACCTTCGGCAAGTGGTGGGCGCGATTACGCGACTCGACACTCAACCGGCGCATGTGATCGTCAACGGGGATCTCGCGACGGACGGATCACCGCCGACGCCAGAAGCCTACAAACAATTTGGCCGGCTGATTTCCCCGATGCGCAACTCGGGTATTCGAGTCCATTTGACCATTGGGGAATTGTGATCGACGCGGACTATGTATTCAGGCATTGGCTGACTTGAGACCCGAACATCCGCCCGTGGAAGACAGATGGGTAAGTATCATCGAGACCGAACACGCTAACTGGTTTTTGCTCGATTCACTCTACAATACGAAAAGCACTGTTACGGAAGGCAACCTCGGCGCGCCCCAAATCCGATGGCTGGCCAAGGCGATCGACCAACACGCCGACAAACCGGCGATCGTGGTTGGTCACCACCATTTGGAGATAAATTCGAAGCGGGACCCGATTTGGTCCAAGTTGTCAGGCCTGCTCGACAATGACGCCGTCGTCGACGTTCTGCGAACGCGCCGGCACGTGAAGGCGTACATCTGCGGACATACGCACGTATGGAAACTTGGCGAGGTTAACGGATTACACCTAATCAATCTTCCCACCACCGCTTATCTATTCGATCCCAAACAGCCCCAAGGGTGGGTGGAGGGATATCTGGCGGCCGATGGAATACGTTTGACACTTCACACAATTGCCGCAAACCATCCGCTCGACGGTCAACAGATTCGCCTCACTTGGCGAAACGGTTCATAGGACAAGGGCGGCCGACCTCACGGGCCGATTTGGCTATCATACGTCGGGCGATCAACGAGGATTGGCGATCCCCCCGGGTTAGAATCTTAACCTCTACCCGCCGCTCTATTAGGTGGAGACCCTCGTTCGTGGCACCAAGCTCATCACACCCAACAGCAGCAGGCCCAGCAGTGTCAGGAGAAGAGAGGACGGCTCTGGCACAACAGACGCCTCCAAACCATCCATCGACATCTCACCGGGGCTATTACCTGGAGAGATGGTTCCTCCGTCGTTGTTCACGTCACCACCAATCGTGCCCGATCCGCTGCACTTGCCCTGACTACAGTTCAGCGTGCCGCCGCCGGAAGTTAGTATGTTATTGATGGCCAGCGTGCCCGAACCGGTTTTGGTTAGCACGTGGGAATTGAGATTCAAGGCGTTATTGAATATGAGTGTCGCGTTGCTTTCGACGTCGACGACAGTGTCACTCAGCAAATTCACGGATGTCTGAAACTGGTGGGCGCCCGACGCTACGTCGATTCTAGGATCTGCGGGGACGGTGCTTGCTTCCAGATTAATCGGGTAATACCCTGAAATGACATATGCATTTGCATTATCAAAGACAATGCGATTGACGGTTATCTCCGATTCTGTGAACACCGTTCGCGGGGCCGTGATTTTCGATCCGAACGTCGCCGAATGGCTACCGCTGTTGGGCGTGTTGGGGTCTTTGTTGGGGATAATGCCGAAAGACCAGTTGTTGACGGACGACCAGCTGCCCGAAGCGTCGACAGTCCAGACTTGGTCTGTCGGCGGTGGACCAACATTGATGGAGGGAATTCCGTATTGATTACCGAGCGCACCCATGACCTGTGTCATTTCAGTCTCGTTCAATTGTCGATCGTAAATCAGCACTGCCGCCCAATCGAGTGGAATGCCACCTGGTGCATTCTCGCGACCGATCAAGCTTGCCGTACTGGCTCCACCGATACAGCAATTGTTCTTATTGACGGGGCCCCAGTCCGTGTCGGCAAATGTGACTGGAGCTTGGCCACTCCCATCCGGATTCCTCCGGAAGTCATAGCTATTGACATCGGTTTTGGTGCCGCCATCGTAAGACCATGTTGCAATAACTGGTTGGTTCCCCACGAACATATTTGGACTTGAATACGTTTCCTGAGCACCGCGAAAACCTACCATCAGCTCCCGACTGGAAACGCCACTGGCTCCGTCGTAGACGATCGCGCCTGTGCCGTCAAGGTATTGCATCGCAAGCGAAGTTACGCCAGATGTGGTTCTCTCCGTGCTCATCACGTAAATCGTTGTGGAGTCGCCACTGGCGTTGACGTCAGGATACTCGAGCGCGTTGGAGCCATTGCTGTTTAAATGGGCACCGTTAAACGGGCCGCTTGCGGTGTAAGTGAAGGGTGTAGCATCGATCAAGGTCGCGTCCTGGGCACCGTTGCCGAGCGCTTTGTCCTTCCACGTTTGTACGTCGTTGGCATTAAAGCTCCCGTCGTTCGCGTTACGTCCTGCACCGTCGAGAATGGTCGTCGGATCATGCGCGTCCAACCAAAGTAGTAGCCCGTTTTGCAGCGGCTGTCCGCTTGCCGGAGTTGTTGAGAACAACGCCGTACAAATGCTCACACAACAGACGGAAACCGTAACAACAGCTCGTACAGAATTAAAACGTTGCATCTACTTGCTCTCCCAATAAAAATCCATTTCCCTGTATTTGGACCGTGCTGGCGAAAATGACTTCAATGAAAGGTAACCCTTTGGCGAATTCCAGGACCACTCGCCCCCTACCGAAACGCGTGCTGCATACGGCTAAACTGTTACAATCATCTATCGCGCTATGTGCACCATTCCGGCGAGTGAATTATTCGGGCGCACTGCCCGGCATCCTCACTAAAATCCTGAGTGAATCGCGCAAAAAAAACACGACACTCAGCGGTCGCTAACATCCCAGCGACGGCCGAATTTCGTGTTTTCGAAAGCTACAGTAGTTCTTGTCCGAACCGAGTTTTATTTATCCTTACACCTAAAGATAATCGGTCAGCGTGGTCACGTCAAGTCGGTGTCATTTTTTTATTTCCGCCGAGATCAGGAGTTCTGAAGTTTTCATGCCGACCGACCTTTGGAAAGGTTGCAACCCAACGCCTCAAGGCCCGTCTTACAGCGTTATTATGTATTCATGGACGGACATGCGTGGATCGCACATTGCATGACGAATTCCCTACGGCTGGTGGATCTTACGTCGGCTCCGCAGGCGTTGGAGCTCGCTGTCGGCGAAAGCGAGGTCGACGGCAGAACTTTCGCGCCGCATGCCAAATTTCTCCTGATCACGCAGGGAATCCGTTTCAGACGCCTCATGTGGCACCACCGTGTTCAGGGACGAGCGATCTACCACTGCCCCGCCGCTTGCAGACAATTCCTGTGGCAGAACTGGCCCCGTGAGTCGACTTAGAAGTGTTCCGGGTGGTAAATACCCACTGGGCGCGAAAAACATTGCTATCACGTTGAAATCGGCGATATCCACTCGATCGTCGCCATTGAAATCGCCCTCGGACCACGAAGGGGCGCGCAGACCGAGCGGATCGAAGTGACGCACCA
>JAKVBZ010000147.1 GCA_022448645.1 Pirellulaceae bacterium | reverse complement strand
AAACTACTTTCCGGCCACTTGGGTGTGGGATGTTCTATCACGCTTACGGAACCGGTGGTGAGCGAGGTTCTCGCCCCGTGCACCGATTTTTTATGGGTCGACACCGAACATTCGCATCTCAATGCAGAACACGTGGTACTGCATTTGCTGGCGGCTCGGGCACATGAGGTACCCGTATTTGTCCGTGTTCCAGATGCTGATGTGGCGTCGATTAAACCGATTTTGGACATTGGCGTTCACGGAATTGTGGTGCCCCAAATGCAGTCGGCCGCCGAAGCTCGTCACGTTGTCGAGACCTGCCGCTATGCGCCGCTTGGCAAGCGTGGCTTGGGGCCGCGACGAGCCTCCGATTTCGGGAAAATTGAGTTGGACGAGTATTTAAAGGCGGCCAACGAACACCTTTTTGTGTCAGTACAGGTAGAAAACGCTAATGCCCTTGCGGAAATCGATGAAATTGTGTCCATCGAAGGGCTGGACTCAGTCGTGATTGGCCCTGTCGATCTGGCGCATTCACTCACACACATGACCGATATCCAACACCCAAAGGTCGTCGAAGCGATGCAAACGATTGTTGACAAGACACGAGCCGCCGGTAAATTTGTCGGGATGGGTATGGGAGGAGACGAAGCGCAAGCACGAAACGCAGCTCGCATGGGGGTCCATTGGGTACAATGCGGCGAAGATCATCAGTTCATGTACGATGCTGCGACTGAACTTTACGGTCAAATTCGTGGACTACAGACCGACGGAACCTGAACATCACGTGACTCATTAGCAATCTTTCGTGATACATTCGGGCTAGCGTTCGGAGGCTCATTCGCGGCTAGCGCCTCCGGCTGACAACCAATGGTCTAGGGACAAAGAGGATCTGTTCGACCAACAGTTGTTTCGATTCGTAGGCGTAGATTATTTTTTCTGTTCCCGTCTGGTACTGTGAGGAGTGTGGTTCTTCCTGGTACCGCTCTTCACAACATATCGACCCAATCACCTGCCATGCGAGCAGCTGTACTGAAAGCATTTGGAAAACCTCTTGTCTGGGAAGACGTTCCTACACCCACCGTGGGTGAAGAGGATGTTCTCATCCAGATTCGCACTTGTGGCATCGATGGGACGGATCTGAAGTTGATGGAGGGTTTTGGTTACCGACCGGACCTGCCATTCATCACGGGACACGAACCGGCTGGAATCGTCACCGAGCTTGGCGATCGCGTGGAAGATTTACGTGTTGGTGACCACGTGATTACACACAACTTCCAGGTGTGTGGCCGTTGCAAGTTGTGCCTGACGAATCGTGCGAACATTTGTCCCTACATGACCGGCATCTTGGGCGCGCGAAATTTGCCGGGAGGACATGCTGAGTTCCTGCGGATGCCCGCTCGACAGATCGTGAAGGTTCCTAGGTCGATTTCCTGGCCAGATGCGGCCGTGCTGGTCGATGCCGGAATCACGGCATACCATGCGATCGACCGTGGTGGCATTACTTTAGGAGAAACGGTGTTGATCATCGGCGTTGGCGGTGTCGGTTCGTACGCCATACAGTTCGCCAAGCTCGTTGGCGCGCGAGTGATCGCAGTAGATGTGACTGACGCCAAAGTGAATCGCGCGCTGGAATTTGGTGCCGACGAGGTCATCAACGGTGTGCGCGATGACTTGAACGAAAAAATTCGTCAACTCACAGAAGGCTGGGGTGTGGATTGTGCTATCGATATCGTCGGTTCGCAGCAGAGCATGAGCTGGTGCGTGAACGGATTGGCCAATGGTGCAAGACTTGTGATCGTCGGATATACACCCGAAGAATACCCGTTGAGCAGCAAATACATTGCCCAAAACGAATTGCAGTTGATCGGTTCGCGATGTGGCCGCAAGCAAGACCTGATCGATGTCGTTGGACTCGTGGCCTCGGGGCATACAAAGTCCATTGTGACGGACACGCTGCCGTTTGAGCAAATCAACGAAGGACTCGAGTTGCTACGCGCAAAAAAAGTTCTGGGACGCCTGGTGCTGGAAATGAAATGAGGAAGTCTGCCGTGGGCGCAGCCTTCCAGCTTGCCAACTTCAACCTAACGATTCGACATCACTGAGATGATCGTCAAGAAACGGAGCTCAATATGTTTTGCGTCAACATCTGGCTGACAGTCAAGAAAGAGGAGGATATTCCTCAGGTTCGTGAATACTTGTGTGAAATCGCCCGCCTGTCGATCGAGGAGGAAGCTTGTCTGCGTTTAGACGTTTATCATTCGGAGGCGGATAGGACTCGATTCCTGCTGGTCGAACATTGGAATTCGCGAGAGGGTTGGCAAGGCCACCGTGAGGAAATCCCTTTTACCGAGATCTACCAGCCCAAGGTGTTGCCACTGGTCGATCGTGAACCTCATATCTGTGAGCTGATTGAGTAGGGACCTGAACGTTGCTGCATTTGTTGCGATGTTGATTCGTAGCCCAGTTCATTCCATGTACCGGTCCATCAATCCAATGTGATCAAGGAACATCGACGCTGGATTTCAGCCAACCCAGAAATCCTACAGATCAGGCGTTTATCGAGTAGTTCCCTGGATAGTTCCGTAAGGAATGCTTGAACCAGCATAGGTTCATGAGACTAGAGGATGCCCAGGCGCGGTTTGATGGTTGGCGCAACGATGGCAACCATTATCTTTCTCCTAGCGTGTTGAACTGCGTACCTCTGCCGCATTTGCGGTCGGCTGTGTTCTTTCGATTTTTGCTGCGTTCAAGCTTGCAAAACACAGTCTAATATCAACACCTCGATTCTCTCACTCAACTTGGTGCAAAAGTTGGAGGGTTGTCAGGGTAACCAAAAAGCTAGTCTCAACCCACCCAACCGTGATAAGCGTAATTGTCTGCAAATTCAGGTGTTGTTCGTTAGAAAAGATAGGAAACTTTTAGCTTTTGTTACCCCATTTGAGTTTGTAGTCCTACGATTTCGTAGAGTCGAACGCGAAACGCTGCTGCACGCGTTCTTTTCTTTTTTTTGAAGCGCAGCACAACTACAACTAGAGGGTCACATTATGAGTATTAACATTTTGGTAGTAGACGGTTCCGATGAAACTCGTTCGACGTGGGTAGAATTTCTCGGCACCGCTGGAATCTCTAGTGTCACAGAAGCAAACAACTTTGATGGTGCCATCGATCAGTTCAACCAAGGGACATACGACGCCGTATTGGTCAACTGGAATGCTTCCACTCAAGGCGAGCGTAACCTGGTCCAAGAACTGCGTGAGAACGATACAAACTCTCCGATCTTCTTGATCAGCAATGAAACCGAAACAGAACTTGCTCAGCAAACTCATGGCAACCAGGTGACCGAATACATCACCATGCCGTTTGATGCCGAAACCGTCCAAGAGACGCTTAACACGCACTTGACCATCACAACCAGCTAAGTGCAGTTGTTATATAAAAAACCCATTTTCTGCCTAATAGGTAGGAAGTGGGTTTTTTTGTGGTCAGTATGTGGGAACCTAACTTTCCTTTAAGCGATAGTCGCGACCACGCTTGTAATGTCCAGCAACGGTAGCATCTTTTTCAATGTGGTGGCTGACTCGCAAAATGAGATTCACTTTGCTGTCCTAGCGTCATAGAATTTCTACTCAATACTGAGCTATCTTGACCCTAAAGCAGGTATGACCTGTTCTTAGCCTAGCGAGTTCATTCTTAATGTATTTCGCTCGTGTTCATATCATGACGCCTCTGCTAATTTCAATGGCCGCAGCCTCTAGCGCGATGTGATCTCTTTCGACAACGATCCATTGACCCGAAAACAACCGTTCGGATCACGAGTGTCATCAAGGGTGACCACCTTGATACACGAGACCTGGAGAGATCGTTCGTTGAAGATAAAATCCATTGTCGAATCACTCTTGGCGGTTTGAGTCTTTTACTACTTTTCAGGTGAATTCTCTTGAAAAAGAGTATTGGTGAACATGAGCGTACCAAACAATCACTTGTGATTTCTTTTTAATTTCTGGGTTTTACAGATTTCTTTGCGAAACCTTTTCGCCCGTCTGTGGTTGAATTTCAGGTGGGTGTCGAACACCTCCAATTCCGGAAACCCGATGCTGGACAAGCGGTTGTCGGGCTGGTTTTAACTACCGGAAAAAGCTGTGCTGCTGGGGACACAAGCATTGAAAGCACCGGGCACCTGTTTCACAAACAGGGTGTAAAACCCGTATTTCAGATCTCAGTATCGATTTAGCACAGGGGATACAGGAAGCGATGCGATCCACTCAAATCTCTTACCGACAACAAACAGCTAAGAAACCCACCCACGGCAAGAAGTATCACACTCGATTGGAACAACTGGAACAGCGCCTGGTCTTTTCCAGTGCCAATCCGAATGTATCCTTCGAGGCAGACTTGTCGGCCGAGTTCAATGTCAGCGATTCGTACCTGACGATGGCATTTGCAGATGACGATGCCGATTTGTCCACACGAACCCAGGCAGCACTTCTTGGAGGCGACGTTTCTACAGATGGAGATTCACAGTGGGGGTTTTCAGCTGTAAGCGACGCTACTGAAATATCGGCCGATTTGGTGTTTTCACCCGATTCGGGAATTCGGCTTGAGGGAGGCACAGTACCAGAAGTAGGCATCGATCCAGAATCCGGTACTGTGTACCTGTATCATTCGAATGGTCCGGATTCGTTCGTTGCATTGTCTGACGACGGCGGATTGAATTTCACGGATTCACAGCCGGTGACCAATCGAGCGTTTGATCCGCGTGGGTTCATCATGCCTCAGGCGGATGAAATGGGGCGAACGATCTGGCGAAAATTCAATCTGGAAAACAACGTTTTTGCCAGTGCGATTTCTTACGATGGTTCACGCTACTCGCGCGAGGACGGTATCCGGTTTGATCCTCCCAATGCCGATATTATCGGCGTTTATACCAACTACATTACGGCAGATAACCGTGTAGCGCTGATGTATATTGGCGACAAAGGAACATCCGAAGCCAGTGTGCGTCTCGCTTACTCGACGGATAACGGCGAGACATTTGAGCTCTATGACGACAATCCATTGAACGATCTGGGTACACATGACGATGGTTTGAATCAACGTGATCCAGCGGCCAATGTTTTGGAGGATGGACGCATTCGCGTTTTTACCATGGTGCAAGGAGGCCCCGAGGCGCCATTACCTGGAAAACGAGCCGTCACACAAATCGAAAGTTTCACCAGCACGGATGACGGGCTCACGTTCACACACGACGACGGAATCCGTTTGTCCCCTGCAGACTTTACAGAATTTGATGTCTGGTCTTTAAACGATCCATCCGTCATTCAACTGCCCGACGGCCGTTATCGATTGTACGTAGCAGCACTTATTACCGAAGCGCCGGATGCTACCGATGCACGTTGGGTGATCGTGAGCGCAACCACATCACTCGACGATTCATCCAACCCACCAGGTGGAGAAAATCCAGAGACAATTACGGTACAAAGACTGGAAGACGGTTCCTGGGAATGTCGCCCTGCAGGAGAGGGGCCATTTCCTGCAGTACTGTACAACCATGGCGGTCTTGGCACCGCGGTTGGTGGAGACCTGCAAGGCACTTGTGAAGCCTTGGCTGAAGCTGGCTACTTTGCTCGCTCCGAACAACGTCCTGCCAGTGTTTCGCTGAATGGGCAACTCGAAGATGTTCTACAAGGATTGGATGAACTGCGAAGCCATCCGGACGTGGACCCCGAACGGGTGGCAGTCGCGGGATTTTCGCGAGGCGGCCTACTCGCATTGCAGGCGGCCATTGCACGGCCGGATGAGATTGAGGCTGTGTTGCTGTTCGCGCCAGCTCCCGGACAGGGCTCCATGGAACAAACGCTTTTGAACGTTTCTAAGGTGCAGGCTCCCGTCAGGATCCATATTGCCGAAAACGACGGCTTGTTGCCTCTGGCGCAAGAAGTTGAATCCGCTTTGCAAGGCGAGGGCAAAGATGTCGAACTGATAGTCTATCCGTCGTTTGCAGAAGACGGTCACGATCTATTCGCAGAAGTGCGTGAGCCCTATTGGAGTCAGGTACTTGGTTTTCTAAATGATCAGTTCAATGTGTCTACCGAAAAAAGTGCGTTCGTCCTTAACGAAGCGATTCTAGGGCGATCCGATGTGCACAATTCTTTAAAAGGGATGAGTGTTGTTGCCGACGACGAACGGCAGTTGGGCTACGTAACAGGTATCATGACGGACGCCGTCAGTGTGGTGGACCTCGATACGGGCTCCCTGAAACGAACCTTTTATTTGACCGACCATGTGCAGGCTACAAAAAAATTGGCCTTTGATCCCGTTCACCGACAATTGTGGGCGGTTGCCAATAAACGAGAGGCATTTCTCTGGTTGGTAGACCCCGACACCGAAACCGTGCTGAACAGTCGTGACATTCGTGAAGACATCTCCGAAAATGCCAACAGCTACCCAATCAGAGACGTTACCGTTGATCCGCAAAGTCAACAACTCTACACCTTGCTTTCGGACGTCCAGGGAAATCGTGTCGTGGTATACGACACGACGCTGCAAATTGTGGACGAGTTACTGGTGGGACGCGCCATTGTCGATATTGAATGGGATGTCGAGCGCAATACCCTGGTTGCGCTGAGCGCACCGACACCTAACACGGGTCAACCAGCACAAGTTCTTTTATTGCCAAATGGATCGGAAACGGACCAGCAAACATTCACACCGGATGTGACTTCATTATCGTCACCCTTGCCGCCGGCACAGATTGCGGTGAGTGAGTCTGGCGATCTGTTCCTGGCAGGCGAGACAAACCTTTGGAAAATTGATCATACCAACGGCACGGTCGTCTGGCATACTAACCTTTCCTTCCAGGTAACCGAACTGTCTGTCTCGGGAGATCAAGTCGGTGTCTTGCATCAGTATGGTGCCCCAGCAAGTCCAGATATTTTTATTTCACGCCTTTCTACCCATAGCACCGAAACCGGCGAACTGATCGCTGTTCGAAATGGACGATATGAAGCAAGTCGTATGGACGCTACCACTCAGGGGTTCCTGGTTGGTAACGGTGGCGATGCTAGTGTCTCAATCTTTTCCGCTGATACAACCGAGCCAACGAACATCCAGGTCGGATCAGCTGCCGAAGACGTGCTGGTCACTCCAGATGGAAATCGAATGCTCGTTCTCAACCGATTGGGTGGCAGCCAATTGATCGAATTCCATCTCGACACTGGGGCCAGTCGTGTTCTCGATACCGTCCCCTGGCCCGTGCGGATGGTACAACGCCCAGAAGATAGCCGCCTGTTTATCTTTAGTCATTTTGCACCAACGGTCGAAGTTCGTGACCTGGAAACGTTGGAAGTCTTGGGTGAGATCTCTTTGGCACCTTACGGCGTTGGCACCTCCTACAGCGATACACTCTCGGACATGAGCGCCGATCCCAACGGGGATTTGTTAGTGGCATTACAATGTGAGCAGGGAAAAGTTTCCATTATCGATGGGGCAACTCAATCGGTTCTGGCAGTCGTCGACTTGGGTGGCTTGCGGCGAAATGATGGCCCGGGCCGCATGAATGCTGCGGTTGATTTGTCGGATCCTGATAACCGGCGAGTCTTCGTATTTCTCGCGGATGACAACAGACTTTATCGGCTCGAAGAATCCAATAACTTCGTACCCCGTGTGGACGATTCAGTCTCGGTATCCGTCGATCATCAAGTGCAGAAAACTTATGGCTTCCGTTCTGTTTACTACAGCCCGTCCATCGACAAGGTGTTTGTCTGGAATGTGGCTGTTGATCCGGACACACTGACCGTCGAGTCGGAAGTGGAAGGGGTAGAACGGTTAGTAGGAGAAGCAGGTGGTGTACTTTTTG
>JAKVBZ010000146.1 GCA_022448645.1 Pirellulaceae bacterium | reverse complement strand
GCCGATTCGCAAGCTGATGTGGAAGCTCAGACTATCGCTGTGGCAGGTGGCATAGGTGTGGGCCTGAGCGGTTCGATTGCAATTGCCAAATATAATCCCGCGGTGGAGGCAGTTCTTGCGGATTCCACCGTCGTTAATGCTAGCGGGAATGTCACGCTTGAATCCAAATCAAACTCGGATGTCGTAGCCGAGAGTAAAGGCGTCAACGTGAGCGCTGGTGGCGCTGCTGGCGCCTCCGTTTCCTTGCCGACGAATGAGCCGCTGGTTACTACACGCATCGGTGACGCGGACGTTACCGCTGGTGGTACCGTAACCATGACGTCCGACGTCGACGGATCTTCTGACGCTGACGCGATTACGGCTTCAGGGGGGTTGGTGCTCGGGGCTGCCGGTGCGATCGCCGACGCAAAGACGAAGCCAACAGTAAATACGTTTATCGCTAGTGGTGCCACGGTAAATGCCACGGGTGCCGTTAATTTGCTTTCCACAGTCGATAACGATGCCGATGCGAATACGATGGGATTGGGTGGCGGCATCGTCGGCGTGGGAGTGAGCTTGGCTTATGCCACGATTGATGGCACAACCAATACGTATGTCTCCGGTGCAATTCCCTCAGCAGGTAGTCTGCAAATTGCAGCCAAGGATGTCAGTGATGCCGATACAGATGCATTAGCAGTCTCCGGTGGGGTCGTTTCGGGCAGTGGGTCAGAGGCGAAGTCGAAGACGAACCGTACCGTCAATGCATATCTTTCCGGCGGTGCCGCAAGTGTTGGAGCAAACGGTTCTCCGATTGCTGGAAATGTTGTCGTTAGAGCCGAATCAACTACTGATGCGGACTCAGATACTACGGGTGCTTCAGTCGGTGCGGTGTCGATTGGTGTTGCTATTTCCGATTCACAAGCAAATCCAACGGTTACCAGTTACATCGGTGCGCCGCTCTATACAAACGGTGGTGTGACGATCGACGCATTACATAATGTGTCGCCCGGTGGAACCCCAATCAATAACATTTCTTACTCCGAAGCAACTGCCGGTTCAGGTAGTTTGGTTGGGGGGACTGGTGCGGATTCTGATGCAGTCGTCTCACCGACAGTTAAGGCATATGCGGATTCGACAGGTGCGTTGCGAGCAGGAAGCAGTTCCCCAGTTTCCATCCGAGCTCTTTCGAATAACAAAGCTGAAAGTAAAGTGCTGTCGGTGGCGGTTGGTTTAGTTGCTGGTGGAGCCGCCTTATCTGATGCCAAGACCGAAGGCACGACAGAAGCGTACATTAATCGCAATCTCAACCAAGCCGGCAGCCTGGCGGTACAAGCCGATAGTATCGATTCCGCTGTCTCCGATACAACGGCTGGTGCCGGCGGCGTTGTTTCTGGTGCGGGAGCGGACTCGGATGCATTTGTTAAGCCAAAAGTTAAGGCTTACATCGGCAACGGACGCATGATAAATGCGACTGGTGCCATCACGATCGAAGCAAACACGACTCCCTATGGTAAAGCCAAGGCATTGGGTGTTTCTGTTGGCTTGGTGGGTGGCGTGGGGGTCTCTTTGGCGGGTACTGACTTTGTACCGACAACTGACGCATACGTTGGTAGTAATACGACGGTTACTGCCGCAAGTCTCAACGTGTCCGGGCATCAAAAACTACCTTCCGGTGGTTATTCGACGGAACTGGATGCCACTGCGGGCGCCGGTGGTTTGTTGATCGGGGGCAGCGGAGCCGAAGCTCGTGCCAAAGCAGATGGCCTCCATGTTAAGAGCTATGTAGGCAACGATTCGACATTGAATGTTGGATCTACCAGTATTTCTGCTCAGAGCAATTTGAAACAGAATTCCAAATCGGGTAGTTACGGTGTCGGCTTTATCGGTATAGGTGTTGCTGTCAATGATGTCACTTCCACAACAACAACCCACGCCTACCTCGGCAAGAATGTCAACGCCTCTGGCAACAGCCTCTCGATTACCGCGACCGGCAGTGATAACAACTTTGCAGAATCAAAAGCTGGTGCCGGTGGCTTAATTGGTGGTGCTGGTACTCGCGCCAATACGACAACCAATTCTACGACGACCGCAGAGATTCAAGATCGAGATGTGGCTAAAACAAGCCGAGGCAAGATCACGCTTCATGGAGGCACGGGCGCCTTTACACTTGGTGCAACCCACACGTCGACTGTCAATGGTAAGAACAGTGTAGTTGCCGGCGGTGCATTCTCTGGTGCTGGCGTTGAGTCCAATCACAATGTCAACTCAGCAGTGACCGCTTCGGTTGGCGATCGAGTTGCCGTCTCCGCTAAGGCAGTCCAAGTTAATGCAACAAATAATTTGAGAAAACCGACAGTCTCAGGGCATAATATTTCTGGTGGCGCAGGATCGCTATTGGCAGCAGGCGCCGACGTTGAAAGTGAAACCTATGTCACATTCAATACCAAAATCGATATCGGAAACAGTGCGTCAATCATTCAACCAGGGAATCTCTCCGGCTATGGCACCTTCTCGTTGCATGCCAAAAACGATTTGCAAGCCAGAGACTCCGTTAACTTCCTGGCGTTTGGTGCAATTGCTGGTGTCGGCGCGCGATCAAAGGTCATTACGCACACTGATTTAGCACAAATTCAAGTTGGCAATGACGCTACACTTTCCAGCGCAACTGATTTGTATATGTCTGCCCGTGGTAGCGCCGATATCCAGACTAAGGTCAATGCAGATGCCGGCGGTTTTGGAACCGTCATTCTTGTGGATGCAGTGACGCAGGTAATGCCGGTGAACAAGGTACGTGTCAAAAGAGGTGCCAACGTTGAGGCGACAGGTGATCTGAAGATTGCCACGGGAAGGCCGATTTCAATCGCAGCCGACCCAAGACAACAGACAGCGGAACGTGATACATACAAAATGAAAGCAAGATCGGACAGCGTTTCTTATTCCGCAATTCCGATCACGGATATTAATGCCACAAACACACTGATACAGAACAACCTGATCACTCTGGATGAGGAAGCTACATTCAAATCGGATGGCTCAATTTACTTGTATGCTGAGAAATTTGGCTTTCAAGACAAGAACAGCTTCAGTGCGTACTCCAGAGGTGTCAGTTGGACCGAGAGTTTTGTAACCGGCGGTAAAGCAATCAATAGTGGAACCGCGTTAACGGAAGCTCGCGGCCTGGTGACCCTCAACGGCAATGTAATCACCGGTGAAAATCGTCATAAGAGGCTCGATCTTGTTGGCTGGGGAGATGGTTCAGTAGAAGCGGATCCTGCAACACTAACTCCTGGTATTTATTTTTCAGCCGGGAACCAACGTGTCAGTTCGACACTATTTGATGCTCTGAAAACTGCTAAGGAAAACAAGGCCACGTATACCGACAACCCTGATCTTCAAGCTTTCTATCAATCTCAAATTAATCGGATCGAAAATCAGCTACTTGATGAAGGGTTCATGGAGGAAGTGACTGATGGTGCGTATACAAAACTGCAAGCTGTTGAACAATCTGCCATCACAGCGACGATCGAACCATTCAAAGCACAGGCCGGCATCATTAGCGTCAATGCCGACATGCTTACGGGAAAAGGAAACATAACATCGCCAGGCGATGCGTCGGTGAAGATTGTCAATAAGACCCCTGCGTATTTGGCTCTCAAGGGAATTGAAATCCCTGCAACCAATGGTGGACTTTATTTCAACACCACCGAGATGTCAAACCAAGACAATAAGGCCGAAATCCTGGCGGAGATTGACAAAACGAGTCAAGCGACCATTAACGAGACAGGATTCGCTTCCGAGAGGGATTGGTTTAACGTTCATGGGTCTAAACCTGATTTTAAGTCGGTTTCAAAGAGTGGTGATAGTGCTGAGCCCGAAATAAGCGTGAAGAACACACTTAATGTAAATGATGTTAACGGCCAGCCGCCACATAACGCTACTTACACCCAGCCGAACATCTTACTCCTGCCGAAATCGCAAGGTGGTACCGGAATCACGAATGAAAACGGTTGTGTCATAATTGAAGCGGGTGAGGGAGATAGCATTATCGAAGGCACCATTCTTTCCAAGTGCCAGACTATCGTTGCTGGCGGTAGTGTTGTTATTCAAGATCTGACGGAGTATCACGTCAGCGGCGATCCGTATGCCCAATGGAAAGAAAGTACGGTTGATGGCACTAAAAGTGCCTACCCAGCCCCGCCCGAGGGTCTTCCGTATGATAGTGCCCAAGATCCTGATTCTCCGAACCTGATGGCTGATCGCATTACGATTCAAGCTGAATTTATTAACGTCAACGGTATTATCCAGAGCGGGCAGTCGGATTGGTCTTACACGATTCCCAGTGGAGTTGATGGAGAAATTGCCCAACTCAAAAATAGTGGTGCGTCTGGGATTGTCAAACTTTCGGGACACACTCAGTTCCGAAAGGGTACGACTACAATCGAGGATTTTGTCTTGCGATACGATGTCGCAAACGACCAACTGATACTTGATCCGGTGAGAGCGCGGGGCGGTTATGTTAGCTTGGAAGGCCATATCTTAAACACCGCTAAAGGCAGCATCAAAGCGCTCGGTGGTTTTAGCCATGCCGATATTACAAATAACTCCACTGCCGATCTTGTGATTAAGAAAATCGATGTTTCACAACGCGGAATGGGTGAGATTGCGATCTACGATTATTCTCGTCCTTCGACTGATGTCGATGATCCAGAGACAGGTATTGATGAATCCAAATCATATCAAACGATCTACCGCCAGGATGCTTCCGGTACAACGAAAGAAGAAGAGCGTGGCTCATTGGTACCCGTTTCCGCGTCGACATCATTTGATCCACAGGGTGATTGGCGTTACGGATGGAGTGTTGGTCAGGCAGAGTGGACCAGACGATATGGCCACCATGAATCGTGTGGCAGTTGGATTGCCTGGGAAAACTACGACAGGAACTCTATTCATTGGGGGGCGCCAGAGACGACATCGGCAACTTTAATCCCTGATTCGAACTACTTTGTTCAGAACAAGGGTTCCAGCGGCGCATACAAAGACCCATATACGTATTCTAAAGTTACCGTTTCCGAACCGGAGGCTGAAAAAGTCATAGACCAATGGAGTACAAGCAGTTGGTACGGCAAGAAATGCCATAACATTAGGACGGTTGGTGAGCAAAAACATGGTCATACAATGACACACACGGTTGATGCGACAAGGCATGCGATTGGCATCGAATTTACCGGTCATGCCGAAGGGCAAGTTGGTGTCACTTCCAACAAGGGCGGTAGCATTATTCTTGGGGGTCCGATTTCGAATACGGGCAGCACAACGCTAACCACCACCGGCGCAATTGAAACAACAAGCTCGTTGAATACAGTGAGCGGCCGTCAAGTGGTATTAGATGCCAAAACCGGCATTGGTACCGACCAGCAAATTACAACGAAGGTAACTGATGGCACCGGAAGTCTAAAGGCGACGACTGATAGTGGAGTCGTCAAAATTTATGAACGATTTGGCGACCTTCAGGTTGATCAAATTATTTCACAGGACTCGAGCGATGTTACTGTTGTGTCTGCTGGACAAATTACCGTAGCTAGCAGTAAGGCAGGCGAAATCGCTGGCGGTTCCATCACACTAACAGCGGCTGGTGATGTGGGCAAAAGTGGATCTCCAATTGTTCTGGATTCTGGAACGACTCAAAACGACAAGGTCACGATCCAAGGCTCCGGCAGTGTTTACATTAATGAGAAAATCGGCGACCTTCGGTCCAATGAAATCAGGGCCGGTGGTGATGTCGTCATTGATGTGCTTGACGGTGGTTTGGTCGACGCGAATTCCAATCAAGTACGTGATACGCGAACGTATAACCAACTGAAAAATGGTCTTTGGAAAGATCTGCAGTTGGTTGGATCTGACCCGAACGATCCGAATAGCGCTGCGGCCAAACGAGAAACTACGGTAGTAACTGCTGCAAGAAGCAAAGAAACCGAATATGACACTTATTGGCAATATCGAGAGACACAGCCGGATCCTGCGGTCTACGATCCGACTCATGAGGTCACGTTGACTGCTGAAGAAGATGCCTTCTATCAAGCTCACTATCGAGCGGAAGGCGTAAAAGAGGGCTTAAGCGGATCAGATCTGGATCAGTATGTTGCCGATGCGATTACGACACTCGTTGTATCGCGGACCACTCAGTACCGTACGCTGCATACGGAATTCGATGCCTACGATCGCGGTGGATATTCCGCTGGTGAGTTAACGGCTTCACATGTGGACGGGTTCGTATATACGTTTGCCGCGGCCGAAGAAACTGCATTGCGAAATTCCGTCAAGATTTGGACGGAAGAAGAACTGTTGTACACGTTCAGCGCCGGTTTGTTGGCGGAAGTAACTGACACCCAGGCGAGTATTGAAGACGCCAATATCGTCGGTGCGAATATTACGATTACCGCAAGTAAGGGTGTCGGTGTCACCGGTGGTTCGTCAGACATCAACCTCAGCAATAAGCCGGTGTCACTTGATACCGATCAGCGTGTGCTTTTGGCCGCAGCAGAGCGGATCGATGTAATCTACTTGAGCGCTCAACCAAAGACGGTGGGTGTGAATTTCTTCGATAAGGGTTCCTCAGGACATACGATCGTTCGCAGTAGTGGGAGCTGGCTGACGGATGGATTTGCAGTTGGCCAGTTCCTGAGTGTACTGGGTGACAACAGCGCCAATCAAACCGATAATGGTATCCATTATGAAATTGCGGCAGTGAATGCCGACACGATCACATTGAAATTGGGAAATAGCCTCACCACTGAATTTAACAAGACGATCACAATTGCACCTGTGGTATTGAATCCATTGGCACCGGGAGCAAATGTTCAGGCAATGCAGATTCTGCATCGTCAGGACCTGGACATTACCTCCAGTGGCAAGATCAACGTCACGGCTAACGAAAATGTGTTTATCGGTTCTGAAACGAATGTGAATATTGGTGCGGTGGTGGCTGGTGATGCAAGCACCGGCGATAAGATTCGAATCAAGAGTGGTCAGGCCATTAGTAATGCGGCGGGAGCAAGTGCCACCAATGCCCGCGGTAGTAATATGATCTTTGAGGCAGCGATTGGGTCGGTTGGATCGTCCAGTTTGCCGATTCGCACCAATATGCTGGGCAATGACACGATTACGGCTCGCGCTTCACAAGACATTTACTTGACCGAAACTATCGGTGACATGAATGTCGGAACGCTTTACGCACAACAAGGCGTTATTGTGTTGAAAACGCTTAGCGGCTCGATTGTCGATGGCCTGAATACCGATTTTACCAACGTGTTTGCCACGAACATCTATCTGGATTCGGCCGGTGCAATCGGTGAAACGACACCTTCTCACGATTACCTGGACATCGATGTTGAAACTGGCACTGGCACATTAACTGCTACTGCGCAGAATGACATCACGATCGCGGATACCGATCTCGATTTCCCAATTCGCAACGTACTTTCCAAATCAGGAGATGTTGATCTTAAGGCGAAACTATCGATGGTCGATGTGATCGATTTAGTCGATCCGACCGATCCGAATTCGGGTAATGATATTGATAGTGCCGGAAAACCGAAGGCCGATGTGCTTGGGAACAGCATATCAACAGTGGCTATTCGTCGATTCCAAGTATGGGCATTGTTACTTCGAACAGTAAGGACAATACCTATCTAATTGAAACCGCTGGTGATCTTTACCTTAATACGGTTGGAACGGGGGCTTCGGCGACTGCGTTCATTACGGTTCCTGGTGGAAGTATTTTCAATGGTCACCCGAATCCTGCGACTGGCTCAAACGTGAGTTCGGGCATGACTTATCTGATTGCGGCACAGAATAT
>JAKVBZ010000145.1 GCA_022448645.1 Pirellulaceae bacterium | reverse complement strand
GCCCAAACTTTCGCTTCCGTTGTCTTGGTAACGGTAGTAACATCCGCACCCGCTCCAACGCCTGCCGTGCCCCCGCCTGCCAGGCCCCCCGCAACATCTAAAAATTCGGTTTCATCGTGGGCCAGAACGACAACGTCCTGAGCACCGTGAGCACTTCCGTTCGCGGCGTTTACAGTAGCCGATTCATCTATATAGGCTGTTGTTGTTTCATCCAACACGTTCACCACGGCGGAACCCGCGATACCAGCCTTACCCGCTCCGCTCCCGGCAACGGCGAACGAATAGATCTTTTCGTTCGAGGTAGCGGTTACCGCGACTCCGCGCATAGAGTCCGTGGCGTTGGTACCTACATGGACATCCACGACAGTTTGGTTCCCGTTGGCTTGAACAGTCGCGCCCTTACCGACATAAGCCGCGACATCATTGTCGGTCACAAGTGTCGTGTTCGCCACGCCAACCGCTGCCGTCCCCGCGCCATTGATCACCCCGCCAATCAGCAAGAAATCAGCAGCATCGACTGCCTGAATGGACACGCTCCCGTCGGCGGCGACTGAAGTGCCATCCCCGACATAAGCGCTCACATCGTTGCCATATTCGTTGATTGACACGGACCCGCCAATCGCCACTTTCCCAGCACCCTGGCCACCCGCAGAAATTGCACGAATCTCGGTCGTCGAGTCAGCCAGCACTTGCACATGGCCGCCTGTAGAATTGACGGTGGTGGTCGCACCGTCGATATGGGCCTTAACGTCAGTATCTACATTGTTGTAGCCGATCGAAGCACCGAGGGCGACTTTACCTGCCCCGGCTACATTGCCAGCCAGCGCCCAAATAGTTGTGTCATCCTTTGCCGTAACACTAACTGAACCGGTCGTTGACACCTGCGAGTCGGAAACCTTTGCATCGATCGTATTGGCAATCTCATTCACCGACACACCAGCAGCGACCGCTAGTTTTTGTCCGCCGGCACCACCCGCGGCAATGGTCCTGATCGTGGATGTGGAATCAGCTGCGACTGAAAGAGATGCCCCGTTTAGTTGTGAGCTTCTCACATACGCTTCGGTCGTATTTCCTATCTCGTTGTAAGCCACTCCAGCACCCAGGCCGGCGGTCTTAGCAGCACCGATCGAGGCCGCTATGGATTTTATCACGGAGTTATCTGTAGCCTTTACTGTCACGGCCTCGGGACTGACGCTTGCGGAACTGTCCGAACTGACAATTCCGGCAATCGTAGTGTTGGTAATCTTGTTGACAGCAACGGTTCCAGAAACTCCAAGCTTGTCGCCTGAGACACCAATCGCTCCCGCAGCTACGATCATGCTGCTGTCGTTGTTGGCCTCAAGATCTAAATCGCCACTGTGGTTTAACGTCGAACTGTTGGTAACCAACGATTTTGTTTCATTTTCGATAAAATTGACCGCCACAGACGCACCGATGCCGGCCTTACCGCCGTAAGCGACTGAACCGGCAATCACCAGCATTTCTGTTGTATCCTTGGCACGCAGCGCAGTATCACCGGCCAATGTCGCTGTGCCACCTGTCATGCTCGTTTCGGTAAGATTGTCGATTTGATTCACCGAGACCGAACCCGCAATCGCAAAGCCTTTTTTGGCCGGCACAACTCCGACGCCGGCGCTCAATGCAAATAGATCACCGGCACGATCGGCATTCAAAGATAGAGTTTGACTGAGTTTGTGCGAACCGGCACCAGGATCCGTAATCGGTAAGGCGGTCCCCGCTTTGGCGTCGTCTAACGATTTCGCCAATTGGATCTTATTAGGGGCAAGTGGTACGGGGATAACGTAATAGACACGGCCAGGTGTTAAAGAACCAATCGTCTTATCATCTGTTTCGTAGACGACTGCGGTTCCAGTGTCTAAACCGTGCGGCGCGCCTAAGTCAATCCTCTTGTTTGTGTTGTCTACATTTCCTGAAGCAAATGATTGATCATAATCCCCGCGTTGATGCAACGTAGAGCTATCAACATAAGCCTTCGTGGTCCCATCTAGTTCGTTCCAACCAAAAGAGCCCGCAAAGCCAAATTGGGCTCCATTATCTTGCTTCTTTAAAGAAACCGCAGCCGCTCCACCAGCCGCAATAAAATCTGTCTCATTCACCGCTGACAGTGCGATACTCTGCGCCGACACATTACTATTACTAATATAAGCCTCGACTTTATCATCCGAACGGTTGACCGAGACGTCACCCGCGCCAGCAATGCCAGTTTTGCTCGCGGCGCTTTCATTCCCAGCTCCAGCACTGCCACTCGCACTCGACGGCTGGGGCGCTGTCGCTGCTGAGCCATCCGTGTTCGTAGGGGAAGCCTGACAGTTACCGTCGGCTGGGTCCGGCGCCGATGGGGCTGAATCCGGTGTGTCACCAACTTTTTTCCCACTTTTGGTTAACGAACCGGCAAGCGAAAACACTTTGATATTGCCAACAGACAATGCATTAACTAGGACGTCGCCGTCAGCATTGATGTTAGCCCCGTTGGTGATGCTGGCTTTTGTTTCCCGGTCGATCTCATTAATACCGATGGTAACCCCAAGCCCAATACTCTCGCTTGTTGTGATACCCCCATTCAGCAAGAGTGCAGTGGTTTGGTCATAGGCATCAACGGAAACTGTCCCACCGGTAATTGTTGCAGCACGAATCTCTGCCAACGTTGCGATGTCTTTTTCGGTATAAGCAAACGTTCCGGCCAAGGCGAATTTGCTGGCTGACGCTCCCGCTTGCGTAAAGTTAAATTGATAAGTTGTTGTCTTCGCATCGACATCCAAGTACCCCAGATTTCCGACTTTGATAGTGGAGTCACCAATCATCGCGATGGTGTCGTGTTCCGCCGACATCACAAATACCGACGCTCCAACGCCACCCTTGCTACCCTCAGCACCCACCGGATTTGCTATTCCAGATAGCTCTCCCTTTTTCATTGCTCCCTTAACGCTGTCATAAGACAAATCGAAACCGAATATACCCGTTGTCATTATAAAGTCGAATTGTGACAGTGCATTCACATCGACAGATTGTTCAGGTGACACGTAATCCGCATTATTCAGAACAGTTGACCCGTAATCTGCATTGGATCCTTGATTGATTTTGGCGCCACCATCGATAGTCGCTCTTACGTCGGTATCAAAGCCCACATAAGCGACTGCACCTGCTACGGCAGTCGTGCCCCCACTTCCTGTGGTATTCGTAAAGTTGTTAAATTTAGTACCAACGATACCAAGTTTGCCATCCAAGAGAGTACTTAGATTGCTCGGCTTCATGGCGTCGCCAAAAGTGTTGACCCCGTCTGGAAAGACGGCCGTTTCGCCTGGTTTGTGAGTTGCAGACCCAAGAATCGGGTATAGAAGCTTTGCATCTACTCTTAAGTCACTGGCTGCATCAATCTTTCCACCGTTTATAACTGCGTTAACATCATTGTTATAAATACCGACACTAACGGAAGCACTGAGCACCGTTCCCTCTTCGTTACTACCATCAACACTAGCTTCTGCCGCTTGTTGGTACTTCGCGTCGTGACGTGCGAAGATATCAACATCATTCTTGCTTTTAATAACCGCGGTGGGACCAACTTCTACCTTAACGTCGTGATCACTGTATGAAAACGCGACGGATCCCGCGTATTGCAATGACGATGAGGAACTCCCTCCTGATGAAGCGGTTGAGCAAGGAGCGCCGGCCGCATCGTCGGTTCCTTTTTGTGCCGGCCCAACCATCTTTTTAATCGCCTTAATCAATTCTGCTTTTTGCAATTCCTTTTTACCAAGGAAATCGGTTTGACCGGGTTCACCGCCAGTCCCAGAGACAGCGCTCGTCCCATCTTCACTTGTCAGTTCAGCCTTAATGCCAACACCATCGGTCAAACCTGTCGACAAAGAGTGTTTACTTGCGAGCGAAGTTCCGTCCTTATTCAGATCGATCGGTTTTGCGGCTGCAGCTTCATGTGCGTCTTTTGTCAGCCGAAAGTGGTTACTATCGATCGTGCTAACGACATAGCTCTCACCACCAGTCAAACCAACAATTGATGGATTAGTGATGGATTTATTAAAAGTCGCCACAAACAGGTGCGGTTCATCACTTGCTACAGCCGGCTGTACAAGATTGATCGCGACACTTGGGGTTGCTATCTCGGCTAACTGTATAAATCGCGTGTCGGCGTTCAACACGACATACGTATTACCATCTGTCAAGCCACCAATCGATTCGTTGTCTATGCCTGCCAGGTCTTTGCCTGCTAGATATTTCACCCTGGTTCCATTGGGTAGCGGTTCCGTTATGGAGGAATCGGGATCCGTTGAATTGGCGCCGGAAATTACAATCCGATCATTCGCATAATCGACCAGGTTCGACTCCGCATCAGCGCCGGTATAGGTTTTTTCCGGATCGATGCTGTAGTTTTCCGTCACGTCTATGTTTGTTGTGGTACTGGGCACGTCATACTGCACCGTATCCCCAGTGCTATAACCGTGGTCCATTATCTTAAATATGTTGGTATCGCTGTCGACAGCATCGCTAATTCTATCTGCCGCAAAAGTCTTCGTACCGGCAAGTAACCGGAAAACGTGCTTGGCACCATCACCTGCATCGGTAAGCGGCACGGTGACGTTGTCACCAGGCGTATCCAGGTTTCCATCGGGTCCACCGTCTTTTAATTGGATTTTGTTCCCAGTCACATTTCCAATTTCATACTGCGTACCCGTTGTAAGCCCTCCGATTTGAACTCCGTCCAAGGGCGATATGTAGAAAACTCTGTCGCCAATGGCAAACGAGTTAGTCCCAACATCGATGGTGTTGTTGGTAGGATTCACTTTTCCAGCGGGATTAAACTCTAGTAAGTCAACAAGACTGAAGCTATGCATAGCACCGGTTACAACCGACGAATTGCTGATGTCTATTCCCTGAGCCGAAGTCAGCTTGATCTTATCCTTGTCCACAACAAACACAATGTACTCGGCGCCGTCGCTCAATCCTTTAATTACGTCCTTCCCAGCAAAAGTTGAGGTGTCGGTTGCATAAACGACTCTGTCGCCAGTGCTGTAGCCATGGTCCGCAATTTCGATCGTGTCGTCAGCATTCGAGACGTTTGTTTTATCAAACGTATTTTCCGCTGAAGAGATGAACGTTGATTTAACGTCCGTGTCAGATATCAGAGTGCCATCAACAGACGCCTTAACATCGGATTCACCATGAGACACCGCGATCGTAAAACCGCCCGTACCGCTTTCATCGCCTTTATCCCAGATAGAGTATTCTGCATTACCTGTTGATGTGTTATTGCCCGTAGAAAAAACGTTGACAGAACCATCCGCATGGATCACGGCGTCTTTGTTGATCGTCACATGAGACACAAGGTCGGTCTTTGATATGGCTAAAGAGAGTGTGTTTTTCGCTTTGTCCGCATATGCCGAGGTCCGAGCTGCCACTGCCGCGTTTGTCACACTGTCCGAACGGAGCAGCACATTGCCCTTTGCTCGGATAATAGTACTTCCATCAATTTTCGTGTCAGCATTGGCGTGCGCCATTCCGAAGGCGACGCTGAAATCCTTATGAAGAACTTCTGTGGTGCCGTTAGCGCTGGCCGTTGTTTCAATATTGACATTCCCACTGGCATCAATAGTCGAACTTCCGTCAATCTTTAATTTAGCGTCGGCAAAACGGACAAGGACACCAAATGGCAACGCAAAAATGTTTGTTCCAAATAAATGCTCCGAACCAAGCTTAAGTGCGACCGACAAAACATCTCTAAAATTAAACCCGTCCCAAATCTCCGTCCCAAGTATCGAGCTTGAGTCGTATTTGGCCGTGGTTTTAATGGAGACATCGTTACCTTTAATCTCCGCGCCCGAAATCGTGATACTCGCGACGTTGGCCGAACCGCCTTGCAGTTTTCCAAACACATTCGCGAACACTTCCCTAAAAAAGTCGTCAAACCAACCCACGCCTGTCAAATCAGTGTCGCTCGCCTCGAGTGTGACGTTACCGGCCGTGTGAGCGCCCGCGCCTTTAACATCCGCAAGCAACTTAGCGCCGCTGCCTACGATAATTTCATGACCGATTAAGTTGAGATTTCCGGAATCACCGCTGGAATCAGCACCCGCACTCGGAACGTCGCGAGTAGAAAGAATGGCAGTACCTTCAACTTTGATGTCATGCGCCGTCACAGTCAGGTCTTTGCCACCCATCGCTGCTTGGCCATCTAAAGTAATATTGCCCTTGCCTAGTACAGTTTGTGTTCCAGTAACCTGAACTGAATCTTGAAAGATTCCAATGAGTGTGACTTTGTCTTCTCCGTCACTGGTTAAAACCTTGATCTCTCCCTTATCGTCGACCAGGGTTTTCGGCACCGTCAACGTATGATTGCCGCCAGTTGGTGAATGCCCCGGAATTGACGAGGAAAGTTCATTATCCGGATCGCTAATCACATAGTTCGAACCGACCGCTTCGATGGTCAAATTATCATTGACAACGGTCAGGGCACTTTCATCCTCGATGACAAGATTGTTTGATGCATCTAAACTGACCGCCGTCGCAAGGAGCATTCGTGGCTCCAACGGTTCAAACAAACGCCGGCGTCGTTTGATTTGTTGGTAGCGTCTGTGGCGACGCGATCGGGTGAGCAATGTACGCAAATTGCGGCTGAACATATTTAATTTGTCCTCTTGCTGAGATGCGGTACCAGCGAATGCTGCGTCAATTCGATAGGCCGCAATTTCATGGCATCCATTTACCCAAATCCCGCGCAAAGCGCAGGCTATACAAATGTATTGAACCAGTGTTTATATCCAGCTGGACCCAATATTCAACTACCCATACTGTCTTTTCCGACCAAATACCCCATAGACCCAGACACGTTACACTCAACTCCATAGCCCCAAACCCACAAAACTTGACTGGTAATCCTGGGAACTTTGAGTACCTTTTAAGGCCACTCCCTATTGCCAGTTCACGTCCCATCCTTCCAGAATTCCCCCAAATAAAACGCTAGAAATCGTAAGCAACTGAGTAACAAACGATTGAATCAACGGCGGCTCACTGTAAATTACACCGCACCCACCCTCTACATCCTTCCTTTCCTATACCTCCTATTAGTCGTTAGAACGGGTACGGCGAGCTGTGCAGGAAATGCGGTAGACATCCACGCGCAAGGCGTCTACCTGACGATCGAGGTGCAGCCGCGTTTTTGGTCGGCAACTGCGGACCACCTTTGCAGGTCATGCGACCTAGAAAGGACGAATTCTTCCGGTTCGCCAAGCGGCACCTCACATACCGCTTTCGCTTGGCGATGTGAGATTATTTTTAAGCACGGTGCCGAGGGCCCGTGATTTGCTGCCGCCTAACAACAGTCCTTTGGATTTACGGGCGTCCGTCAAACAAATCAACCTTGTCCCTTGCTGGCATCACCGCCCCAGACGATCGCTGTAAAAGAAAATCACGCGTGCGATCGTCCGCTGACCCAGGACTCGCTCCGACAGCGCCAGGATCCCCTGCTGGCCCCACCAACAGGCCTCCTAATTTACCGTTGGCATCAAGGCCTGCTGATGGACGCGGGCGGATGTGGCTTGCTCGCGGTCGAGAGGGACCCTGTGATAGCGACCCGCCGCCCAGTCTGAAAATTGGTCCGCGTAGTGAGGGCTGCCAGGCTGCCCTGACTGACTCTGGCAATCGACCGCCAACATCTCGGCGGGATCCGTACTGAGGTCATGGATGAGACGATACCCGGCTCCGGTGGTAGCAAACCCCGTATTGCAAACCGTCATCATGTCGCCATGCACCGCTTGTGGTTCCTGGTTCAGTAAGCAGGCCAAATCACCCCGCGCCGACAAGGCATGTGAAAACTTGACGATTTGAATTCGCTTCCAGAACCACTGAGTGAGATCTTTTCCCAGCTCACTGTTCAGTTGCTCCAACGCCTGCTGAAACGCGGCGCGCATTTCGTCTTCCCGAGAGGTGGCAGGAAACCACTGTGTGGGATCTGCGTGGAGCAGCCTGGCGGCCACACCGCTCACGGCGGTGCGCATGAAAG
>JAKVBZ010000144.1 GCA_022448645.1 Pirellulaceae bacterium | reverse complement strand
ATGTTTTGGAAAAGTATCCGATCATTGCCGGTCCGTGCTACGTCTAGAAAATCTCACACGACCGAACCCATTCGATGTACCTCCCCTGTCGACCAAAGCCCTTGTAAGATCTCGGAATTTCTCAAAGGCTCTTGTCCCTCACCGCGTTCCCAATTGACAAGCAAACCGATGTCCGGTTCTCGGTGCCCAAGATTCGTAATCCGACTACTCTGGGAGATGCCAAACGGTTGCGTTCGTCAAAACGTTCTCGCTAAGTAGGTCAAATGATGCTCTAGCAGTGGAAATAGGGTTGTTTTTCAATGATCGAGCAACAACACGTACAACGAAATTGGCCACCAAAAAAAATCCTGGAATGTGACCATTGACTGTTCCCGCTAAATTCAGCCAACACACACCACCGCCAAGGAAGGTTCGGACACAGGTGGGTGACTGGGCTAAACCGAGGATTCGATACCGACCATTTCGGCTACTTCACGCAGTTTGGCGACTACGTCACCTGGTAAGGTAATGCCATGTTCCAAGGCGTGAGCGCGTCTTTCCCACTCCATTTCTCCTGGATAGTAAATCCGGTCAGCACCCTTGGCTTTTGGGGTCTCGTGGATCTCTTGAATCAGGCGATCAGAGCGATCGAAAAACTCTTCCAAGGGCATAATGGAACTGACGTCCACGGCCAGAAAAGTACCGCCGTGGTCGGTATGGATCGACGGATCGTCGAACAGCCAGCTGCCGACAGCATGTGTGAAGGCAGCACCGCTCAATAATCCAGCTAGCGATTCGACCATCAAAGCAATTCCGTAACCCTTGTGGCCTGCCATCGGCTGCAAGGCGCCTTCTTGTGGAAACTTGGTTCCGTCCGTTGTCGGTAATCCTTCGGCATCAATCAGCCAGCCAGACGGAAGCGATTTGCCCGAGCCCGATTGCACTGCCGCAAAGATCTTTCCTGCTGCGACGATACTGGTGGCGATGTCCAACATGATGTGATTGCCATTGCGTTCGGGAACTGAATAGGCAAACGGATTGCTGCCGAGCACCGCCGTACGAGAACCGGGGGCTGCGACAATGGGAACGTCATTAGCCATAGACATACCGAACATGTTCTCCCCCGCCGCCATGGCCGCATAATAGCCAGCTGCCCCGAAGTGACAGCTGTTACGCACAGCTACAAAGCCGACGCCCGTCTCTTTTGCCATCGAGATGGCCTTATTCATGGCAAACGTCGAAGTAACCTGCCCCAACGCGGATTGCCCGTCAACTAAAGCGCTGGATGCGCTCGCATGAACAATCTGTGGTTCGACATCTGTCCGCAAGCCCCCTCCTCGCAGACGATTCTCGTAGCCGTGAATAAGTTTACTGCCATGCGTGTAGACACCCCACGTATCGGTAGCGACAAGCACATCAGCCGTAGTCCGGGCGTGATGGTTTGAAACTCCGGACTTTTCCAATATGGCCACACAAAACGAATGCAGCTCGTCCGCAGAGATGGTGGTCGGTTCCGGAGTTGAGGACATGGGGTCTCCTTGTTCGGGATCGTTGTACAGAATAAGAATCCATTGTAACGATTTGAGCCTGTCACCGTCAGGACCATATCGCTCGTCGTCACATGAGGTCGGAATTCTACCACCGGGGATGTGCCGTGCAGGTCTCAAACGTGAACCATTTGCTGATCGGAAAGGCGATTACCCCCATACTACGTTGGTGAACAAGCAGTGGGCTGTGTGTGGATTCCACACGGAGTCTGCTGACACGTGAACGCTTCGGTCTGATGGTCCACTTGGATGAGTGGAACGGTCTTGGACGACCAGCATCGAACGTTCCGGTAACGTCGCTGGAGTGAAGGCACTGCTACCAACTCAGGGCGTCCCTGCTAGTTATCGCAAATCCGACATGGCATCCCCGTGAGAGCTTTTACCTCCTCCTGCCCGCAGCCGGCTTCGTACGGAATTGCAGCAGTACACGATCTAACGATTGTTCCGTCATTGCCGCGTTTTCCACTCGTTTCCTGCATGTTATTTCGAAGTCTTGGCTATAATCAAGAACTGCAGTGGATATTTGTCCAAAAGTCGATAGAAGGATGGTTCGTATCATGACTTCACGAGCGTTAGTATTGTTGATCGCAGCATGGTTTGGGACTCAACTGGTGTCTGCTGAAGATTCACCTGCCGCCGATGAAAATGACACCGCCGTATCCTCGTCGGACGTAAAACAGGAACACGAGGTTGGGTCGAAACCCAACTCGGGCATTGCAAGTGAAGGCACTCCTTTCCCTCCTCATTCAAAATCAACTGGCCTTGCTTTAACTGAAAAGCTGCGGAATAGCACCACGATGGTGCAATCGAGTAGATCTCTCCACGTGACGGAAGGGCGACACAAGATCATGCGGGCTAAGTCAAATGTCTACCGTACCTACGTCGCAAATCCAGAAGTCTGTGAAATCGTACAGTATTCACAGTGGGACTTTTTGATTTCGGGACTGAGCGCAGGAGAGACCGAGGTGATTTTTTGGGTCGAAGGAGAAGAATTGCCCATCACCTACGAAGTCGACGTACAAAAGCGAGTGATAACAAAACAACCTGTCATATTACCATGGTATACCACTCGCCCTTATGCGATACCTCCGGATGCGGTTCCTACGCGGGAACCTTCCCAATAACCGTGGTAAAAAGGTAGCCCGGCGGTGAGAGCCACCCGAATCATCCCGGGACAGGCCTCTTCCTGGCGCCGCCAATCTGGCTAGATAGCGAATTTATCGCGGCCATGGTTTCTGTCACGCATGCGAGACGTATTCTTCGCCGAAGGCACGCAACCTATCGCAACTAGGTGACCGCGTTCAAACCGGCGGACATCTCTGGACGTACAAGACCGCACCCCTGCTGGCCTGCCTGGATCATTCATGGCTTCGCGGATGGCCAGGGAGAGCTTAGATCTGATAGTTCGTTTCCGGACGAAATTCATCAGGTCGGTCATCGCGCATTCGCAAACCCGGTTTATCTAGTAATACCGTCGTGTGGGGATCAACGCTGCGAGTCAACCAGACGCTTGATCCTAGTACAGAATCGTGGCCCACCACGGTGCGGCCACCAAGCACCGTCGCATTCGCATAGATCACCACACGATCTTCGAGTGTGGGATGCCGTTTGACTCCACGGACGACATTGCCGTCGGCATCCGTGTCAAAACTAAGTGCTCCCAGAGTTACACCTTGATAGAGTTTGACGTGATTACCGATGTTACACGTTTCGCCAATGACCACGCCCGTACCATGATCGATAAAAAAGTGGGTTCCAACAGTGGCTCCGGGATGGATATCAATCCCTGTTTTTTGGTGCGCCCATTCGGTAAACATCCTGGGGATGAAGGGGACGTCCAATTGGTATAGTTCGTGTGCCAAGCGGAAAATCGTAACTGCCTCCAGACCGGGATAGCAGAAGATGACTTCGTCCAGGTTCTTGCAAGCAGGGTCACCGTCAAACGCAGCTTGCACATCCGTTTCCAGCAAATTGCGTAAGTCGGGGATGCGTTCCAAAAACGCGATGGCCATAGCCTGTCCTTTGGCTTCATAATCCGTAACGCGCTTCGGATCATCTGTACTAGCTGGTTTAGACTGGACACGATCGTCGTGTTGTAAGGCCCGCGCGATTTGGCGAGTCAACTTGTCATGTAGTCCATCGATTAGATCACCCACATGGTAGGTGATGTTGCCCAGGTGTAGCCCTTCGCGCCGACGGTAGCCTGGATAGATCACGTCTTTGAGGTCTTCGATTGCGGACATGACCTCGTCGAAATTTGGCAGCGGACTATGCCCCAAATAGTTGATCGTACCGATTTCCGTATAGCTGCGAACAATACGATCGGTTAGCTCGGGAAGTTGTTCTTTAAGTCGAAAATCGGACGCCATGTTGAGGCCACTCCGGAAACGGTTCTGTGAATGTTACTAAGATCGGATCAGCTGCGACCGCCGCGATTATGTTTCACGGGGAAAACAGCCAGGCGTCGTATAGAAAGAAAAAGAGATCGTGCTGTCCGGTCAAACCGGACAGCTACACAAGCACAGACAGCCGAAGAGGACGATGTAATTGGCCATAGTCTTCGAGGCGATACAGAAAAAGTGCAAGTTTGATGGTAACAGGGAAGGTCGCCGGCACTGGAAAAACCACTAAAACCGAACCATTTTCACCCGCATTCCACTCCAATGATACGAAGCGGATGACCCGCAAGCAACCTTCTTATTAGGTATTCGGCGGTCATGGGGAAAAAAGTTTAGTTTGGATCCATCCGCCCCATCCACAATATATGGGGATCTGTTGATTTAAGGCCCAAACACGGATGCGAAGAACCCGGTTCCGGTTATTCGTCCTCTTCCTCTTTGACCTTGGATTTGGTCACGATTTCTTGCATGACGTTAGGTGGCACGACATCGTAGTGGCTGAATTCCATGGCGTAACTACCTTGGCCTCCTGTCATACTGGACAGGGTACGGGCATACGTCGTAACCTCCGCCAGAGGGACCTCGGTGTGAACTGTCTGTAGGTTTCCACCGGCCGAATCCGCTCCGAGCACACGGCCGCGGCGGCTGGACATGTCGCTATAAACGTCTCCCACATTTGCTTCCGGCACCGTGATATCCATACGGACGACAGGTTCCAATAGGCTGGGTTTGGCATCTTGAAACACATTGCGAAATGCCATCGACGCGGCCATTTTAAAAGCAGCTTCAGAACTGTCGACAGGATGGTGTTTGCCGAAATGTACTTCGACGCAAACATCCTGGACCTGGTAGCCGGCAATCACACCTCGATCGAGGCGGTCTTTAAATCCTTTTTCCACTGCAGGCATGAAGTTTCCGGGGATGACGCCACCGACAACCGAATCGACCCACAGGAAATTATTCAATTCAGTGTAGTGGTGTTGTTTCATCGACGGAAACCGTTCTTTGTTGCAAAACTCTTCGATGTCGGTCCCGCGGGGAAGCGGAAGCATCCGAATATGAACTTCGCCAAATTGGCCTCGCCCACCCGATTGTTTTTTGTGACGGTACATCCCATCAGCATTTGCCTGGATTGTTTCGCGGTAGGGAATTTTCGGTTCTTTGGTGTCTATTTCCACTTTGTCACGGCGATTGAGTCTTTCCTGCACGATTTTCAGATGCAGTTCGCTCATACCGGTCATCACCAATTCCTTGGTTTGTGCGTCTCGGTCTAGCCGGAAGGTTGGATCTTCTTCGACCACCTTACCGAGTGCGCCCGACATTTTTGTCTCATCGCCCCGGCTCTTAGGGGTCACTGCCAAGCCTACCATGGGGGTTGGGAAAGTCAGCTTGGGTAATACTAGCTCACCAATACTGGTGCCGGTATGTAATTCTTCGATCTTAGCCACGGCGACGATATCGCCAGGACCGGCGTCATCAATATTTGCTGTTTCAGAAGCCTGTACCTCCAGCAATTGGCTCAGCTTGACGCCTTTGCGTGAGGTAGAAGCTGGCACCACCGCGTCCTTATTTAACGTCCCTGAAAACATACGAATGAAACTAAGTTTTTGGACAAAGGGGTCGATGCGTGTTTTGAATACAACGCCGGCCAAAGGCCCGTTCGGATCGCATGCGAGGTCAATTTCCTCTCCGTCGTCGTTGGTGGCGGTCCGCTTGACAGCTGTTGGTGGCGGACAACACATCACCAATGCGTCCAGCAACTCGCTGACGCCATTCCCAGATTTTCCTGAACAACACAGGATGGGGACCAAACTGCCTTCGGCGACCGCCCGAACGACTAATTTAGACAGTTCTTCTTGTGTGGGCGGAGTTCCCTCAAAGTACCGTTCCATCACCTCCTCATCGACCTCAATGATTGACTCCATCAAGGGCTCGCTAATTTCGGCTGGATCCACCAATGCACCCGCGGTGTCATCGGGTACCTCCAACGTACTCACGACTCCCTTGAAATCAGGACCATGCCCGACGGGCACATTGAGCAGTACACATTTGGGCCCCCACAGGTTTTGAACGTCATCGACGACGGAATCGAAGGTGATATTTTCGGCGTCCATCTTGTTGATGATGATGATTCTGCCAATGCCCGCCTTGCCAGCTTCGTCAAATACTCTCCGAGTATTCACTTCAATACCTGATTGAGCGTTGATGACGATGGCCGCGACGTCGACACCATGGATCGCTCCGATGGCCTGGCCGATGAAGTCAGGGTAGCCTGGAGTGTCAATGAGATTGAGCCGTTTGCCGTTGTGCTGGCAATGTGTCACAGAGGCTTCGATGGAGTACTTATGTTGTTTTTCTTCCGCATCAAAATCACAAAAACTATTGCCATCGTCGACGGACGGTGTACCGCTCAATGCACCGGTGGTCACTAGTATCTTGTCGGTGAGCGTTGTCTTGCCGCTCGAACCATGTCCACAAAGAGCAATGTTTCGGATGTTTTCTGGTTTGTGACTGGCCATGCCGTGTGTGACTCCTATCTCGAATTCAACTGTGCTGTCTCTAAGGCGTCGGGCAGCGTCAGAGTACCTTCATATAACGAACGTCCCACAATACATCCGTCCATCCCAAGTTGGGAAAGTCGTCGAATGTCGTCTACTTCTGCCACTCCTCCAGAAGCAATCACAGGAACGTCGACTGCCTGTTTCATCTGTTTCATCGCGTCTAAGTTGGGCCCGGTTAACATGCCATCTCGCGCGATGTCGGTGTAAATAATTGCCGCGATTGGTTCTTGTTGAAACTGTTGCGCCAAATCGACTGCCGCCACCTCACTCGTCTCCAGCCATCCCTCAACTGCCACCTGGCCGTCCCGCGCGTCAATTCCCAGGGCCAAGCGAGACGGGTATTTGCGACACATCTCTCGAAACCAATCCGCATCCCGAAGCGCCTGCGTCCCGACGACCAGCCGTTCGATGCCGGCCTGTAACCACGTCAGGATCGCTTGTTCATCGCGAATTCCGCCCCCCAATTGGCAAGGACAGTCCACGCGTTCTAGGATCGCTGCGATGGCAGCCTGGTTCACCGATTGCCCGTCGCGAGCTCCGTCTAAATCGACCAAATGCAATTGGCGAGCACCCTGCTGCAGCCAACGGTCGGCTGCTATGGCTGGAACATCCGCATAGACCGTTTCCTGGGCATAGTCGCCTTGCCGCAAACGCACACACTTCCCGCCCCGAATGTCGATCGCGGGCCAGATTTGCATACGCCGGTCCTCTCCCAGTCTTTTCACATGGTGTAGGGAAACACGTAATATGCCACGCTCATTGGACTTATGCAAGTACTACTGTATTTCATGACGATCCGAGGCAACCGGTCGGTTTTTCGAACCACTCTCTCACCGGAATGAAACGGGATTTTAGGCGGCAAAATCTACGTAAGCCGGGCAGCGCGACGGAAATTGTTGTCAGAACAACAAAATCTTTGGCCAAAACAACCTACAGCTGGTCAAAACCCCAAATCAAAAATCTAAAATTCCCTGGCCATTGGTGGCACACGCTCCCCCAACCTAAAAATTCTGATTGTTTCTCAAACCTCATAACCAGAAAAAAGGCCGTCATTCCCCGCCGGTTTAGACGCTATGGGCGGAATAGTTTTCGTACTTTCACTGCGGTCAGGCCATTTTCAGCGGGGAATTTTCGCTGATCGATACGGTTTCACCAGGCCGTTTCACTAGTCTTTCCCTGCATTTCTCAAAGCTATTGGTGCAAATATTCCGATCGCAAAAAATGAGTCTTCCCATCAGTTCAGAGAGGTATTTTCATGTTCAAGTCGACATTGGCTGCTGTCGCACTGATTGTCGCTGCCACGGGAATCACCGGGGCTCAAACTGCCGAAACCCAACCTCGTTCCGTCTTGACTGAAGATGCTACCGAAAAACGCCGCGGTATCGCGATGGAATCGGCATCGAAAAAGACCGAGCAAGTGATATTGGGGCGTATTTCGGTGTATGAAAGAGAGTTACAAGCCGCCACAGCAAATCTGGAACGCCAGCTGACGCACGCTTCGTCGCTGCGACAACAAGGTCTGGAGCGAAATGATCAGAAAATGCTGAAACAAGCGGAACTTCTCGAAAAGCACGCGATGGCCCAGTATGAGCGGTCTATCCATCATTTCGATCAGCGTAGTGCTCAACTGGAAAAGAACACGCAAAATCTTTCGTCCCAAACAAGTCAAAAAGCACAACACTACAACGAGCAGCTGAAAAAACGTTACGCTCCACCGTCACCGCAACCCAATCCGAACGCTCGCAGGGGGGCACCTCGCCCATTACAAAGGGTTCAATCTCGCCCACTGCAAAGGGTTCAACCTCGTCCACAGCGGAGAG
>JAKVBZ010000143.1 GCA_022448645.1 Pirellulaceae bacterium | reverse complement strand
TGACGGGGCCTCAGGAGAAGCCGATGTCACAGCAACCGCCACCGACAGTCAAGGAAATTCCGTTTCCTGGACGTTCCACGTGACGGTTACCCCCGACACACTCAACGGAGCCCCATTCTTGGGTGAAATCCCAGCAACCGTGGCTGCCACCGCCGGGCAACCAGCCGTCATTAACGTAAACGGCGGCACTAGCAATTTGGTAGAGGATGCAGAAGGGGATGACTTTTTTATTGACGTGTTGGAGCGTGGAAACACGATTGCCTTTGATCACACCGGTGACGATGCCGGTGTGACTTTGGCCGGAACCGTAGACTTTGAATTCAACGGGTCGAACTGGGATGGCGGTCAAGTGGTTACATCCTCCGGTTTTCAGGGATTGTTCGCCTCTCGGTCCGGGGCCTACCTGGTGGATGACAGTGCTGGAGGCGCCAGTGTGCTCTTCGACGAAGCAGTCAGCTCGGTAAGTTTTTATTTCACCCACGGTCAGGGCAATGTCGCTCAGGGCATCGCTTCGGCTTATGACGAAGACACCAACCTCATCGGTAGCGTTTCGAGTGGTGCCACCACGGCGGCCGACACGGATGGAGATATTACGAACTTCTTTTCCTTCAATTCTGGTGCTTTGATCGAACGCATCGATTTCACCGCAGGCCTGATTGACGACTTCAACTTTCGCCGATTTACTTTTGACCTGAATCCAGCCCGGACCGAAATCACCGTGACACCCCAGGCCGACCTGACAGGTACCTTGCCGCTACAAATACGTGTCCGACCCACATCGCCGTCGGACACTGGTGGCGGATTTGACCCCGATATCCAAAACACAGAGATCGTTTTTGCTGATCCCTCACCGCTAATGGCTGAGTTTGGTCCGAACGAGGGCCATGGAGCAGTACCCATTCTCTCAACAAGACATACTCTCGCAATCTGCAACGACTCGTCAGCGGTCGATACACTAGTGCAGGCCGCTGTCGACACCTGGACCGAAGCCATTCAGGTCGACCGAACACTGGATATCACCGTCCAAGTAGCCGATCTTCCCGAGGGACAACTTGCCGAAGCCATCACGACAGGTGTTACTGAAACTGGATTTCCTACTGCTGGAAGGATCGTGCTTGACGTTGACGCTGCCGGTGCCGGTTGGCATCTGGAGGACACTACGGTTCCCGCAGAAGATCGCTTCGACTTACTCACAGTGGTACTTCACGAAGTCGGTCATTTACTCGGATTTGATGAAGCATTGGCCGACTATCAGGCTAACCTAGGCACTACCGATCTGTCACAAGACGGCGACCACAAACATCTCAATGCCCATCATCACGCCGGAGACCTGATGACGGCCAGTCTGCTACGAGGTGTACGCCAGACTCCTTCCCAACTGGACGTCGAAATCCTGCGAGACTGGTATGCTAACGTACCGTTGAACATTCCTATTGGCAGTGAGGCCGCTGCTGTCGACATGGTCTACGCTGAGCTAGGCCAGGACAAATAGCAAGCAGTCGATCAACGAGCGAACTGAACCTGCCGCATGTTGATCTGGCCCAGAGCACCTAAATCCGCGTGAACTTCGTCACCCGTTTTTAGAGGCGTCATCCCGGTACACGTTCCCGTGGTAACCATGTCTCCGGCCTTCAAGCCACGTTGTTTCAGCTGCGGATGATTGGCCAGCCAGGCAACCACGTTAAAGGGATTTCCAAACATGGACATGCCGCTATGACCATTGGCTGTTTGCGACCCATTCACGTTTAACGTGACAGGGTGTTGAGAAAGGTCCAAACCGTCCCAGCTGTCAGTCTTTTGCCCCAATACAAACGCTGCGTTCACACCACCGTCGGCAATCAGATAAGGACCATTTCCAGCCAGCGGAAGATCCAAACGAATAGCGACCAGTTCAAACGCGGGGGCAATCCAGGCAGTCGCCTCCTGCACATCTGCTTCGCCATACTCCCGCGCTCCCGCGGGCAAATCGGTCGCCAAACCTATCGCGATTTCGGTCTCGATTAGCACCTGGTGGTGTTCAGATAGTGGCACGTCGTCGCCGCTTTTATAGCAGTAGCTATCGACCAACGGCCCAAAAAAAGGTTGCGTCAACTGAAGCGCCGCCACTCCCTCTTCTGTCGTCGAACCGACCTTGAACCCCACCACCCGTGCCCCACTGTGTTGGGCGGCAAACGCAGTTAGTTCTCGCTGCAGCTCATATGCGGCATCTTCATCCACCGGCCTTGGTACGTCCGAGGACGAAACGACCGTTCCTTCTACGCGAGCTTGCCAAAGCTGTTCTACTGGATTGGCTGACATGGACCCGATTGTAACGGGCTACTCGTACGAGTTGTAGGGGAGCAAACTGGGAACCTCACTCCCCAGCCGACAAGCTGGGAGAAAAAAATATACCCCCATGCCGTGGCACCAATCCACGCACTTTGTCCTGGAAAGCCGCGGTCTAAGCCGAGGTCAGCGCTCGACGGTACTTTGCAACCTCATCGAGCACGGCATCACAACCATCGATAAAGTTCTTGCGGAAACGAAGCAGCGGCGCGTATTCTGCAAATTCTCCAGAAGCCAACCCATCTTCGTCATAGGCTCGACGAAAATCCGGAATTTTATCACGCAATTCTTCGATCACAGCCGGATCATCTTCTACATGAATACGATCTTCAATGGGTGGATCTATTTCCATAAGCTCGACAAAGGTACTCCAGTTAATGGTGATGTGAGCATCCCCTCCTACCCATTCGGTAAAATGGTAAGGCGCCCGGGCACCACCGCCCAACATGGCTGTGTCGAATCCACGTTCTTTGATGACACGATACTGTTTGCGCATCACAATCGTACCAGCCTGCCGCACCAGCTCCGGCGCGATATCAATTCCTTGTTCTTCTACCTGTGCTTGGATCTCTTCGTCATAGATTCCGGTGATGTGCGTTAGATAAAACGGTGGTGACTTCCCACTCTCTCCTGACGCAGCGGCGTAAACCTCACACATGGCAACCGCCTGTGCGACCGAAAATATTTCCGTGGCGCAAATTGGAATGTCGAGCGAGACCAAGTGGGCCATCGCCTCCATCCCGGATTCGATCACAGGAATCTTGGCCATGTAATTGGGTCCGACTTTGGCATGTCGCAAAGTTGCTTCGATGATCAAATGCGGATCCTCATCTCGGCGCGGGTCATCTTGCATCGTAACGAACCCCTGGTGGGCTTCGCTTTTTTCATACAGCGGCAAAAATCCTTGCATGAACCGGCCGCTAATCACCTGATAAATGCGATCAGCAGCTTCCATGTCATCCGCATAATTCGAGATGACTTCATGAATCACACCGCTCATATATTCTGTATCCGACTTGAGCAGCTTGGAACCGTACGCAGGATTAGTGGTTCCGTTAATAGCCCCTGCAGCAATCGCATTGCTCAGTTCGCTGGCCGATGGATTATTAATCCATACCTGGGTGCCAGTCTGCGCCGCTACTCGACGGAAGTAATCTGTTGACATGATACATCCCCTTCTTGATGATTGAGCCGGAGTTTTACCGGCACCGTCCTAACGACACAATGCATGCTGGGATGGACGTCCTGGCAACTTGGTGTCTCGCCACGCCACGTCTGCAGCTTGGCAGCGAACAATGATGTAACCGAGGATTCACCTGACAAACTGAAAATCACGCCATTGCGACCCACCTACCCAATTATGCCGGTGATTCTGGTCGCAGGCTAATCTCCAATAAAATCTACTTTCGCGTCGGTCCGTTTTAAAAAGACAATACCTAACTTACGCAATCCTGGAATTTTCAATATCCCACAGCACTGCCATCTTTCCGCGGCTCGGTGGCGCCGTGTAACACCCCATGTTTCTCGTCAATTAGAATCGCCTGGTAACCTCCGTATCCACCAACAACATAACCAGCTTGATGACCACGTGCACGCAACCCGCGCAACGTCTCCTCGGGAAAACCGGGTTCCAAATTGACGACCCCGCCGCGAGGCGCCATCGGCAAACCGGTCGGCGTAGCAGAACCGTCATGCCGAACACGGGCCGCATCACCCGCAGCCTGCACATTCATGCCAAAATCGATCATATTCACGAGGATTTGAACGTGTCCCTGAGGCTGCATATCGCCCCCCATCAAACCGAACACCAACCAGGGATGCCCCTTACGAGTCACCATGGCGGGTATGATTGTATGAAATGGTCGCTTGTGCGGAGCGAGGCAGTTTGCGTGGTCGGCTTCGAGTGCAAACAACGCGCCTCGGTTCTGCATCGCGAAGCCAACGTTGCCCGGGGTCACTTTTGACCCAAATCCCATGTACAAACTTTGGATCAAGGAACAAGCGTTACGGTCTTTGTCGACCACTGTGAGGTAAATCGTATCACCTTGTTTCAAAATCGGATCACCAGCGGGTACGTCGATAGCAGCCTGATCAAGCCGAATTCGAGCTCGTTGCCGAGCCGCATATTCTTTCGAAATCAGTTCTGCGACGGGTAAATCCTGATGAGCCGGATCCGCGTAAAATCGAGCCCGATCTGCGAAGGCCAGTTTCTTTGTTTCCACAAACAAATGTACGTATTCGGGACTGTGCCTCCCCAACGACTTCAAGTCGTATCCCTCCAGAACATTGAGCATTTCTAAAACGGCGATACCCTGTCCGTTCGGTGGCAACTCCCAAACGTCGTAGCCCCGGTAGTTGGTCGATACGGGGCAGACCCATTCAGAAGAGTGTTCGGCCAAATCTCGCAGCGTAAAGTAACCACCATGTTGCTCGCAGAAGGATACAATCTCACGCGCGATATCACCAACATAAAACGCATCTCGGCCCCGATCTGCGATCGCACGGTAGGTGGTCGCCAATCGCGGATTGCGGAAAATCTGGCCCACCTCTGGTGCGGCGCCGTCCACCAAATACGTTTCCGCTGAGTGAGGGTGAGCCCTTAGGACCGGTGCGGCATCTTGCCAAAAACCAGCAATCACTTCTGAGACGGGAAATCCCTCTTCGGCGTACGCAATAGCCGGTTGCAACACGTCGGCCAAATCTCGTTCGCCAAACCGTTCCAGCAACATCGACCAACCATCGACACATCCAGGTACGCTCCACGACAACACCCCTTCGGCAGGGATCTGTGCCATCCCTAATTCACGGAAGACGTCCAGATTCAAGGAATACGGACTGCGACCGCTGGCATTGAGCCCGTGCATGGTCTCGGACTGAGCGTCCCAATAAATGGCGAATAAATCCCCGCCAATGCCACAACTCATCGGCTCGACGACCCCCATCATGGCACTAGCCGCCACTGCGGCATCGGCCGCATTGCCGCCCTGGCGAAGAACATTCAGGCCCGCTTGAGCAGCCAAAGGTTGGCTGGTCGCGACCATCCCGTGTTCGGAAATGATCACAGAACGTGTTTGGTGACGATCCCCCGCACTACGAGCGTATTCTGCTGCGATGAGTTGACCGCTAACGTCAAGAGTGTCTCCAGCCATCCCGCTCCAACCTCCGGCGAGGAAAACACACAGCAGGCACATACAGATCCGAAATTGACTCATGACGATCTTCCCGCTGTTTTTTCCACGTAAGACCGTTGGGTATTTTCCCATGGAAACATGCACGTTACAACCCAGGTGAATCGTGTCGCGTAGCCGCGGTGATAGTCGTACGGTACACTGGGCACGATGGAAACGCAGTTAGCGCGAAAGCATATTGTCTTATTGGGCATCGGACACACCAACGCTCATGTGCTGCGAATGTGGCGCATGTCCCCCTTTTCGGACACACAATTGACGTGCGTTTCGAATCACCCCATATCCACCTATTCCGGCATGCTCCCAGGAGTCCTGGCCGGCCAGTATCCGCCGGATCGCATGGAAATAGACCTTGTGCGTCTATGCGCCGCGTCCCGTGCCAACTTGGTCGTTGACGAGGTATGCGGGCTGGACGTCGACCAACGCCAGCTGTTATTCGAGAACCGTCCGCCGCTTCCTTTCGACGCTTTGTCGATCGGCATCGGATCGGTGCCGCGTCGCAACGGCCTGACGTCCTCTGAACCGTCCGTATTGGCAATCAAACCAATGCAGACTTTCCTGGACCGATTGTCAAATTTCCTGGAGTCATGGCAACGGTCGGCCGACAACCGGCAACTTCAAGTGTCCATCGTGGGTGCCGGTGCTGGTGGCGTAGAGATCGCTTTTTGCCTACCGTTGCGATTACGCCAGATACTGAAAGACCAACCTTTCTCGATCCGTCTGATAACGTCCGACACTGCGATCCTGAAAGGCGCTCAAGCCCAAACCGTACGATTGGCAACAGAAACGTTGATACAGCGCGGCGTGAAGTTGCAAAGCGGTAGCCGGGTGATGGGATTCAAGGATGGCCGTTTGCAGTTGGAAAACGGCGACTCATTGGATTCCGACTTGGTGCTTTGGGCGACAGATGCCGCCGCCCCACCTCTACTCAGCAAGCTCAACTTACCACTGGATGAACGAGGTTTTTTACAGACCAGGCCGACGCTACAAACAACCGCCGACGCACCGGTCTTTGCCGTGGGAGACTCCGGCACGATCGTTGGTGACACCACACCCAAAGCTGGCGTTTACGCGGTGCGCCAAGGCCCTGTCCTTTGGGAGAACCTACAGCGAGTTTTGGATGCCAGACCCTTACAAGACTACCGACCTCAGCGAACTTTCCTAAAATTGTTGAATCTAGGAAATGGAAAAGCAATCGCAGAATACGCCAAACGAACGTTTTGCGGATCTTGGTGCTGGAAGATAAAGGATGCGATTGATGGACGGTTCATGGACAAGTACCAGGACTACCGTCCCATGCCGATGGAATCGATGACAACTGCCGAAGCCGTGATGCGATGTGCCGGTTGTGGAGGCAAGGTGAGCGGATCTGTCCTTTCGCGAGTCTTGTCACGACTAGATGTTCCCTCGCACGACAATGTCTTATTGGGTTTAGACGCCCCTGATGACGCCGCCGTGGTGAAAACAACCAAGGACAATCCTCTAACGGTTACCGTGGACTTTTTCGCTGCCCCGGTGGATGACCCGTATTTGGTGGGACGAATTGCAGCCTTGAATGCGGCGAGCGACGTCTACGCGCTGGCGGCTAAGCCCATTGGGGCGCTGGCCATGTGCACGGTCCCCGTTGGGCACCCGCGGGTTCAGGAACAAATGTTATTCGAAGTCATGTCGGGTGCACTTCATGAGTTCCGCAATATGGGTGCAACCCTCATTGGTGGCCACACCATCGAAGGGCTCAAACTGACTGTCGGGTTTACGGTGCTTGCCGATCAAGGCCAAAAACCTCCGCGTACTAAAGGATTACTGCGTGAAGGGGACCAGCTCGTGCTGACCAAACCACTGGGAACCGGTGTGTTGCTGGCAGCCCACATGCAAGCAGCTTGCCGCGGTACGTGGTTGCAAGCTGCCCTGCAGGTGATGCTGCATAGCAACCAACACGCCGCTGAACTGGTGGAACGCTTTCAAATCCACGCATTGACCGACGTCACTGGGTTTGGCTTGGCAGGACACCTTTTGGAAATGCTGTCTGCGTCCCAGTTGGGATCACGGCTCGAGATCCATAAGATTCCGCTAATGTCCGGCGTCTCAGAATTACTAGAGGCTGGCACGGAGAGCACCTTAGCACCGGCAAATCGTAGTGCGGAACAGTCCATCCGTGTTGAGGAATCTATTCGTCAGTTCCCCCAATACCAGGCCTTGTTCGATCCACAAACCAGCGGTGGACTGCTCATGGGAGTCCACCCGAAACAACTCTCTCCACTGCTTGCCGAACTGAACCAACAAGCCGTATGGGAACCGGTGGTGATTGGAGAGGTGATCAACGAACCGGGGATTCACGTGGTCGGGAAATAGTTGCTTGACGTTATTCCTGGACGGCGTTATCAGTAGGAACATCGCAGGCTCGGTTCACTACCGGCTGGAATTCTGTTCCTCCATATTGAGACCAATCGTCTTTCAATGCTTCTGACATTCTGCCGCTCAACAACGCTGCGCCTATGACACACGCCAAAGAACGGTTCTCGGAAACCCCAATAACAAGCAGTTCAATACCACAATCACGTCGCCAACTGGCTCTACAGTCTTGGCAGCTGCATGGGCAAGGGCGGCAGATCCGATACTAGCTTCGTTAAAAAACACCGCTCGTTGGACGCCAACTACCAACACCACCACAAAGGTTGAACGTCTAAACGCTTCGCACACTACCAGCAAGAACAACTGGGGTATCAGGTTTATGTAAGTGTCAAAAACAAATAACGGAGCGACAACCTAGACGCCGTCCATGAACGGCACGGCTATCATCACACCGGCAATGTTTCCCGGACCAACAGGGTCAGAGAGTGCAAAAGGGAAGCTTTAAAATGGGTA
>JAKVBZ010000142.1 GCA_022448645.1 Pirellulaceae bacterium | reverse complement strand
GACGTGCGCTCACGAAAGGCTCTGATTTCTCCTTCCAGTACGATGCAACCAATAACCAAATGCTCCTGACCGCAGGACCCGGTATCTGGTTAAGTGGTGAGTACCATCTAGTTTTGGACAACTCGGCCGAAACGGGAATCCGCGACCTCGCCAATAATTCGCTCCAAGCGAACCAGCTGGCAGGTACCGTGGAATTCACGATTCAAGTCGGTGGTGGTACCGACTTTGGCGACGCTCCCGATCCACCATTCGAAACATTTCTTCCGTCAGGGGCTAGACATCGCATTGCCGAAGGATACTTCCTTGGATTCGGTGTCGATGCCGACGGAGATGGTGAACCATCCGCCAATGCCAACCGAGATGCCTTGGATGATGGTGTCAGCTTCGACACGGTACTTTTAGTCGGAAACACGGCGCAGGTTACGGTACGAGCTTCCGGTAACGGCTTCCTGGACGCTTGGATTGGTGGAGCACAGATCTTCGCCAGCGAACCGCTGGTCGAAGGCTTAAACCCGCTAACGTTTACGGTACCGACTGGTATCGGATCCACAGGTGGTGAAAGCTTCGCCCGCTTTCGTTTTAGCTCAGTGGGTGGATTAGGCCCCGCAGGCTCAGCACCGGATGGAGAAGTCGAAGACTACAAGGTGCAAATCGCCAGTCCAACCTGGCAGAATTCCGACAATCCTTTTGACGTCAACGCAAACGGCATTGTGTCGTCGCAAGACATCCTGCTACTTTCACACTTCTTGTTCTTCCACGGACAACAAGCGGTTCCCGACGGACCCGGCATTCCTCCGTTCCCCGTAACACCACCTCCATTTTATGATGTTAACGGAGACGACGCGGTCACGATCGCGGACGGACTGTTATTGGCCACTTATCTAAGAACTGCCTTGCAAATCGAGGTGGTAAACGGCCAATTGACAGAAGGCGATCTGGGAGCCACCTCTCCCACATCCTTCACTTTCGTGGTAACGCGCAGTGGAGAACTTGGCCGCACTACAACCGTTGACTACACCGTGACGGGTGTGGGAGCCAATTCGGCCAATGCGGCAGATTTCGTCGGCGGTACACTCCCCACCGGCTCAATTACTTTCGAGCCATTGGAGACCAGCGAAACCGTGACGGTTGAAATCTTCGGAGACACAATCGACGAACCAGGGGAGGGCTTTGCCGTGACCTTGGTCAATCCGCAGATCGCTCAGATTACTACACCTTCAGCGTTGGCAATCATCGTTAACGACGACGCCCAAGCAGACGGCGACGGGGCGGTTGAAGAATCTCAGCGTGACCAGCTAATCGCCACAGTAATTACCGAATCTCTGGTCGACGATTTTAGCGATTTCATAGATGGCGGAGCTCCTCCGCGGTCACATCAACAGGAATCGGAAAGTGTTGACGTTGTCTTTGCTAATCTGGACAAAAAAGACCTATCATAGACAAAAACACTACTCCTCAAAAATCACAGATTCCCGCGAAAGCTCATCCAGCATACCCTGGACAGTGTTGTAAATCTGCGTCATGAGCGGATCGGTTTCGGCATTTCGATCGCGCGATGTGGAAACTTCTACTGCGTCCCCAATTTGGATCACGACTTTGGTCGGAGGGTGCGAAGTGACTTGATCTGTCAAATCCTCTTCAAGCCGTTCAACGGTTTCCAGAATTCGATCAACAGAAGTCGGTGGTCGCAGATACCCCTCTGGATAGCACGACAGTTGTTGAGCCAGATAGATATCTGCCAGTTGGTTCCACCGCCGTGTACGTTCCTCCCCAGACACTTCATTTCGCGTCAATTCGGGCACGATCGCCATACGCAAAGATTTGACGCGAGCCACAACGCCCTGCTCACGTTCACCGCCCAGCCAATCTTCTTCAATTGGTGTGAGGAGCATATCGATTAACTGCTGGCAACGTTCTGAAGTGCTCCCCGTTTGAGTAGTCCCTAAGTATTCCAGCTCTTTCAAGGAAAGCAACGCATCGCCAATTTGACGGATGCGGTCCAGTAGAGACACTCCAACGGACACTTTCCAAGTAAGTCGACGTTCGAAGTCTGCAAGTTGTGGTTCGATTGCTGTCCGCAAATCTCCATGAAACAAATACTTAATCGCCACTGGGTGAATCACAACTTTTCCATCTGACAATCGCTTAGCACGACGCCGGGCAGCAGTGCGGGCAATAAATGCCACACCGTCGAGAAAGTCAAGCAGGCGGTCGTTCAGCCGTGTCGTGACACCTTCTGGAAAGACGATCAAAGGCCGTTCGGCCGATTCGAGAACATCGATGGCCGTGTTCAATGACTTACGGTCGACCCCTTCACGGTTCACACTGAAACCACCCATTTTACGTATGGCAAATGCTGTGAAGCGGTCCTGGTTGTAGAGATGCCAACTGGCCATGGCGTATACATGGGTCTTGGCTTCTCTTGCCGGAAAACCCATCACAATCGGATCTGAGGGTCGGCAGTGATTAGGTGTCAACATGATGCCATGGCCAGCCGCCAGCGATTCACGCAGTTTTTCCACCCCACGACACTCGTAGCTTGTGACGCCATGTGACTTCCGCAACCACCGATCGATCAAACGAAACCTTTGAATCATCGTGGGCCACAAGTTGCCTCGATGTGGTGGCACAAATTCATACGGTTTTTCAATTACAATATTCTGCATCACAATAGGTCGTCAGAAAGATGCCCGCCAGCTCTCCTTCGTATCAGTCGTCTGCTTTTACATCAAACAATCGTGTCGGTCCAACGGCGGTGATAGTTAGACATGAATCTAGGATCATTCAACGGTGTACTTCTCGGCTGACAGAACTTGGTTTTAAAGTTGGGAAACCTTTTATTCAATTGCTGAACTCTTGTTTTTTCGACTCGTGACAAGGGTCCGAGCTACCATTTCACAACATAATTGCCTTGCAAATACTGATTGGCGTTTTGAGTCCACCTCCCGTGCCACCAACTTTCCTTCCGCTGCGACCGCTATAATTCTCGCAGTTTACCGGCTATGAGAGTGCACTTTGCCGAAAGTTCGTCTGTCAATCAAGGGGAATTTAGCTGCTGTCCGAAAGCAATAACAGTAGGTAAAAGCCATCCTTTTTCGTTATTTGTTCGCAGCAGTACCTCACTCGCGGCTATCCGCGACCTTTAAAGTTGCTATCCCCTTCATTTAATGTCCACACACACAGCCATACTTTTCATGACAGGCCCCGATAACTGAGACCATGCCACCCCTCAAACGCAAACCCAAACGACCGCTCGCCAAAAAGCGAGTGCCGGAAATCGCGCGTTGGACTGAGTCCTTCGTCAACTATCTGCGCACAGAATGTCACCTGGCGGAGAATACCGTAGCGGCGTACGGACGTGACATGCGTCGTTTCGCACAATGGCTGGAGGGAAGACGAATCCAACAACTCACCGTCAGCGAATTGTCTGAATATGTCGCTTGGCTACACAACGAGAACTTAGCCTCGGCCAGCATCGCACGACATGTGGTCACTCTAAAAGTTTTTTTTCGTTATCTTCAACTAGAAGGTGAGTTACAGGAAAACTTGGCGGAACTCTTGGGTAGCCAGAAGCTGTGGCAACGAGTTCCCAGCGTCATGTCACCGAATATGGTCGCGGACTTCCTGAACGCTCCACGGCCATACGACCCTTTTCCTTTGAGGGACCGTGCCATGCTCGAAATGTTGTATGCTACGGGTTGCCGCGCGTCAGAACTGTCAGGCCTACGAGTACGAGACGTTCATTTGGACGACAAGTATTGTCTCTGCCACGGCAAAGGCGATAAACAACGGCTGGTACCACTTGGCAAACCAGCCATCGAGACTGTTCAAAGATATTTAGAACAGGAACGATCGACGTTGGCGGAAGCCGCCAAGCAACCGCCAGAGTGGCTATTATTATCGCGCCGAGGAAAACGACTACGGCGAGAAGCGATTTGGGAATTGGTCAAGAAGTATGCGGCTCGAGTCGGCATCCCTGACTCCATCAGCCCTCATACCTTGCGTCATAGCTTTGCCACACATTTATTAGCCGGCGGCGCCGATCTACGCCAGGTTCAAGAAATGCTCGGACACGCCAGCATCGCCACAACTCAGATTTACACACACGTGGACCAATCGCGGCTGAAGACAATTCACCAAAAGTTTCACCCCCGGGCATAGCTGGATGGCACCATCTTGATCGCATCCAGCTCCTTCAATTCTGGTTGACCAGGCGTTATTCTTCCGGAGCCGCAAAGCGAATCTTTTCGATAAGCTTGATGATATTGCCATCCGGGCCCACATAGCCCGACACAGCGGTTACGGCTTGGATGACATATTGATAGTGCAGGTCAAAATCACATTTGAATTCAACTTCCGCGTCTTCTGCCAACGCCACATCACCTCCCACCAACCCCATAATTTCTTCATGAAGTTCTCGAAACGATTCCACTGGCTGATCGTGAAGGTAGATCCCCCCCAGGGCGCCGGAATCATTGGCCAACAATCGCACCTTGAGAGGCGGCAAGTCAGATTCGACCTGCGCCTGTGAAGTATTCGACAAAGGCATCTTGATGTTGAAATCGCCTTCCTGGCTGACAATCTTGAACGTCATGATGAAAAACACGAGAAGCTGAAACACGATGTCAATCATCGGCGTCATCTGCAATTCAATCTTTTCGTGCTGCTGGCGGTAATTTCGAATCTTCATGACACGCAGACTTTCCAAATAGGCCCTGCGACAAAATACGGAAATAGCTCACCGCACAAACGTGAGCCACGGACCTGTTAAAACTCCCTAGGACGACTCTCTAAGCCCGTCCAACATATCCAATGGAAATTTGAAACACTTCTAAACTTCTTCTTGTTTTGCGCGCAGCGCAAACTTCTCGAACTTGGCTTCCTGACAGGCTTCGATCAGTTTCTGAACGATACCTGTTTTGGCGTTCACGTCGGCGCGAATGATAATCGTGGCATCGGCCACCGACTTTTTCTGGTATTCCAAAAACTGACGTTCGCTTATCAGCTGCGGCTTAAACTGATCGACCGTCCATGTTCGTCCTTGATAGATAATATGCCCTTCCTTGGTCATTTGCAGCACGATCGGTATTTCCAAAGGAGCTTCAGGAGGTTTCGCAAGCTGGCTGGACGGAAGCTTCACCCGTTCATCCTGGGCCGTATCTGTAAAATTGATCAACACCATAAAGAATGCGATCAACTGAAACGTCATATCGATCATCGGCGTCAGGTCGCCTTCATAGATTTCAGACTGGTGTCGTTTGAGACGCATGGCGATCTGGTCTAGGGCCTATGAGAATGAATGCAAAGGGGTTCTTGTTTTTGTAGCTGCAACGCTTCCTAAACAAATCGTTTGACGTTCGTGGACGAGATTAATTCCGAGCTTTCCTAAATTTCTACGCCAAGTCGAGGCAATGCCAAAAGCGCCGGATCTTCGGTCGCTTGTCTCGTTTCTGGCCTGAGCACTGTTTTTAAAACTAAGTCTGAGGCATTTGCGATGTTCGGACCATGTTATTCGCGACCTTGATCCGAACTACAACCTTCTAGCCTAACTATCCCCCTCCACCTTTTCGAAGCGGCTCATCAAGCCTTCGCTGATAATACCAACTTCCAGCACCAAACGAGAAACTCGGTTTCGCAAAATGTTGTAGGCAGCGATCGCAGGAATCGCGATGGCCAAACCTACCAAAGTCGTAAATAGTGCCGTCGAAATCCCTTCCGCCAATTCGGATGGTTTGGGTTGCGTTACCGACTCGGCAATGGTGCTAAATGACTTGATCATACCGTAGACGGTACCGAACAACCCAATCATGGGGCTAATGGTACCAATCAGTGCCATGTAGCTGAGCCGATGATCCAGTTTCATACTCTCTTCTTCACTGACTTCCTGCATCGCTTCGATCGCCTGCTGATAACCAGAGGAGAGCTTTGCCAACCCGGCGGCGAGCACTTGCCCAAGGAAGGACTCGTCAGATTTTGCCAAATCGAAGGCTTCCTGATACTGTTTTTCGTTCAGATGAGCTTCAAAACCTTCTACCAATTGAAGCGGTACAACATTTTCTCGCCGAGCCGTCAACAGGTTCATTACGAACAAGGCTACCAGCGTAAAAGAGAGGGCTAGAAAGATCACTCCAAACCCGATCCCCAAAGCTTTCACGGCCCAGGAAAGCCAACTAACTTTTTGAGGTTCCTCGACGTTCGTAGCAGCGGCAGGAGCAGTGTCTGCTCCACCCTCCTCCTGCGCGTATAACGTTCCAGTGGCAAACCATCCTGAATCAGAGGCTCCCCGAAACAGCAGATTGGCACTTGGCATCACGAACAGAGTCGCCCAGGCAATGATCAAAAAAAGGGCTAATCTCCTGCGACGGTCAAAACACATTTCGGTCTCTCCTAGAGTAAATCGTCGATGTCCACTGCCTGCAAAGTTTTTTGTCGTCGGCAATCGTTCCCATGTCAGTTTCGCAGTACAGGACCAAATATAAAGTGTACGAGGTCTGGTGGGTAGTTGGCATGATGTCCTGGTTGGCCAAAATACATACTCCCACTAAATCTGTTTGGCCCACGAACTGCCAGGATAAGTCATTTTCAAGGTATTTCGTGCTTGGCGAGCTCGACCAGACTTATCGACTTGTTCCCATAACTTCGTGAGATGAAAAAGGGCTTCCGCATGTGCATCGCGTTGACCTCGATACAATAAGTCCGTATGTAGGAAGGCGAGTAACGCTTGTTTCACTTTCTTTTGCTGCAAATAACAATTTCCCAATGCATTGTATGCCTTGGCATTCAGCTCGATATCTTGCGGCCCCGTTTTCTTAAGGATGTCGACCAGAGCACTGACTCCTTGGTCCGCCTGTCCAGTTTCTGCCAAGCACATCGACAATCCGATTCCGGCCAATGATTTCTGGTGATCCACCACAGCACCGGTCACTTCTGCATTCACGGCCTTTTGGTACTGTTCTCGTGCCTCTGCAAATTTCTTTTGCAACAACAAAGCTTCAGCTCCAAGGATATTCGCTTTCAGCTGGTGTTCTCTCCAGGGAGCTTTTCCCAACTCACTAAAATAGCTGGTCGCAGCCTTATACTGTCCCATCGACATCGCAAGACGCCCCAAAACATCAATGGCTTCATAATAATGATGGCTATCACTTCCAACTTTTTTAAACTGGTGCATCATCTTGCCAGCCGCGCGCAAGTCAAAGGCGCCAGCCAACGCCAATCTCGCATGGGCCAGAGCCTGGTAAAACATGATGTCACGCTTAACGCGATCGTCGCGTACCGCAGACTTATCAATACCCTTCAATCCTTTAATCGCGTTCTCGTACTGTCCGGAAATTACCGACCGTCGCGCTTTAGCAAGTGCATCTGGTTCGTTGGCGAAAGCTACGTTCGCCACCTCGTTCGCTGACACGGCATGGTCCCGGCCGTTTACAGAAATGACAACTTCTGTCGCGGTAATCTTCTTGATCGAGCCCATAAAAGGTGCAGCCCCAACGGCTTGAACTTTATCAGAAGACCTTTGTGCCAACACGACCTCTGACGAGCCCAATACAAACAGTATCAGCAGAAGAAGATGATTTCTAAGACTGCTCTTGACCATAGATTGATCTCCCAATCGGCTTGTTTGAAAGCCGCACACAAACTGACTTTTTTTAGTCCGACTTCGTCTTAGTGAGTTCGTTTCTGATTCGCTGGAGAAGGGCGTCGAATTTGGATTTCCAACGTTCACCTCCTAGCTCAGGATGAAATTTGGCTGTCCAGGTGATATCCCTTTCGGCCCGCTGTTGCATTTTCTTCCGTTCTTCGTTGCTCTGCTGCGCAAGACTCAAACGATAATGGCAATAGGCAAGTTCATACCGGGATTGAAAATAGACATCAACAAATTTCGGGTTATCGCTAGTTTTACGCCCAATGGTCGCCCAGCCCCAAATAGTCTTTTGCCGAGCATTCTGACTATGACTAATTCCTTGTATCGCCTGGGAATATTTGGAGGGCGATTCGGCATCCCCCCATTCTTGAAGCGTCATAGCAGCTTCGACCTGCACAGCAATCATGGCATTGCTTCGTTCAAGAATCTCTGTGAACAGTTTCATGGCGTTGTCAAATTCACCATTGCGTCGATAGACCACTGCCTTACGCATACGCAAATGCATCAGCAAATTTCGATCTTGGGCCGTGGATTCCAATTGAAGAATTTTGTCGTAGGTCGTCAGAGCCCGTTGGAAATATTGCTTCGCGGGACCGGCTACCTGTCCCGTCCCTGAATCATTTCCGGTCCCCAGGCGGAAAAACATTTCCGCGGCCCAGCTGAGAATACGCGGATCTGTCGATCCGCTTACCACGCGCAACAAAAACGCCTCAAAGCCTTTTGAAAGCGATTGACGTGAAGCCGTGGGAG
>JAKVBZ010000141.1 GCA_022448645.1 Pirellulaceae bacterium | reverse complement strand
GGTCGAAGTAGAAGTGTGCAAAGAATTAGGAATTCATGCCAAAGAAGAAATCGAAGAATACGGTATCGAACCCTTCATCCACAAATGCCAGCAGAGTGTCTGGCGGTACATGCAGGAATGGGAACGGCTTACCGAAAGAATTGGCTTTTGGATACGACTTGACGAAGCCTACGTAACGTATCATCGCAATTATGTGGAAAGCGTTTGGTGGTCGCTGAAGAATCTGTTTGACCGAGGATTACTGTATCAGGGACACAAGATCGTCTGGTGGTGGGCGCAAGGAGGCACGGCACTTAGTGCTGGGGAAGTCGGACTAGGTTATCGGGAAGTGGACGACCCGAGCGTCTACGTTGCCTGCCCGCTCATCGATCGGCCCGACACGTCATTACTCGTATGGACGACGACTCCTTGGACACTTCCCAGTAATCATTTCGTGGCAGTTCATCCTGACTTAGAGTATGCCATCGTCACCGACCCTGCATGGGATCAAAAGCTCGTCGTTGCTGCAGCGTTAGTCGAGACGATTTCCTCCAAAGTCAAGCGGCCATTGGAAGTCGTGGAACGATGCTCTGGCCAAGAATTGCTGGGCCTGCGTTATCGCCCACCCTTCGATTTTTTCTACGAATCTCTTGGCGACACGACTGGAAAACTAACAGCTGGCGATGAGGCCCATACCGGTTGGCGGGTATTGGCGGCTCCCTTTGTCACCACCGAAAGCGGAACGGGGCTGGTGCATCAAGCTCCCGCATTTGGTGAAGTCGATTACGAAGTCCTGGTCACGGAACAAAACCGTTTCTGCGAAGGAGAAGGCCCGGAACTGATTTGTGCGGTAGGACCCGACGGAAAATTCACATCCGAGGTTCCGGAATATGAAGGACGCTGGGTCAAGGAAGCCGACAAAGACTTGTCGCGAGACTTACGTCAGCGAGGCGTCCTGTATCACCAGGAGCAATACCGGCACGACTATCCTTTCTGCTGGCGAGCCGACAATGACGCGCTGATCCAATACCCACGTAAAAGCTGGTTCATCCGAACCACACAATTCAAAGAGCAGATGCTCGAAAATAACCGCCGTATCCATTGGTTACCTCACCACATCCGTGACGGACGGTTTGGGAACTTCCTGGAATCCAATGTCGATTGGTCACTATCGCGGGAACGGTACTGGGGCACACCACTACCCATTTGGGTATGCAGCGAAACTGGCAAACGTGAAGCAATCGCTGGGTATGACGAGCTGCTGCAAAAACCTGGTGTTTCTGGCACCGACGTCTGGGAAAAGGCCAAAGCGGCCAACCCTGAACTTCCCGACGACCTTTGCGTCCACAAACCCTACATCGACGCGGTCACCTACGATTCACCGTTTGCTCAAGGCGGTCGTATGCAGCGCGTTCCCGAAGTCATCGACTGTTGGTATGACTCGGGGGCTATGCCCTTTGCTCAGTGGGGCTATCCAACTCATAATGTCGACCGTTTTCAATCTTTGTTTCCTGCCGACTTTATCAGCGAAGCCATCGATCAGACCCGCGGATGGTTTTACAGTTTACTCGCCATCAGCACGATGCTGTTCGGTGACGAGCCTGCCGGCGACAAAAAGAAAGACGATGAACCCGACGACGGCAGTACAAACAGTCATATCCAGGACCCTCCTCACCCTTATCGCAACTGCATCGTACTAGGTTTGATGCTTGCCGAGTGGTGGGAATCCAAGGACGGCAAACAACGATACCTGTCCGAGGACGAAGCCCGTGCGGCACTGGGGAAAAAGTACACCCACAAGATCGGTAAAATGTCCAAGCAACTGCGCAACTACCGCAGTCCGCAGGAAATCTTTGATACTCACGGCGCTGACGCACTAAGATGGTACTTCTTTGCCAACCAGGCACCTTGGAATTCCATTATCTACAGTGAGCGAGCGATCAAAGAAAGCATTCCAGAATTTATGCTAAGGCTTTGGAATGTCTATAGTTTCTTTGCCATCTACTCCAATATCGACGGCTTTGAGCCGGAGCAATCAATAGCCGCATCCGTCGGACAAATCACAAGCAATGATTTGTCTACTGCCACCAGCTACCGTCCGATCTCCGAACGCGTTGAATTGGATCGCTGGATCCTCAGCGAACTTCATTGCACGACCATCACGGTGGTCGAGCGGATGGATGCTTTTGATAACTACGCCGCCTGTGCCGCCATCAATCAGTTCGTGGACGCACTCAGTAATTGGTATGTCCGCCGTAGTCGAGACCGGTTTTGGAGTGGCGACAAGGGTGCTGCAGAGAAACAAGACGCCTATTGGACATTGTACGAATGTTTGATCACCACGGCCAAAATGGTCGCACCATTCGTTCCCTTTGTAGCAGAAACCATTTGGCAAAACCTAGCCGGCGTTTTCGGCGAGCGTGCGACCCAAAGTGTTCACCTGTGTGACTTCCCAACAGGAAACACTAAAACGGTCGACCAAGACTTGTCGAGGCGCATGCAACTGGTACGGGACATCGCTTCTCTGGGACGCAGTGCTCGTATGGGAGCAAAGCTCAAAGTCCGTCAGCCGTTAGCCAGCGTAAAAGTCATCTTAGCCGATTTCTCGGATCAAGCCTGGCTGGAAGGCCACGATGCGTTGATCCGACAAGAACTTAACGTGAAGCAGGTGGATTACACCAAAGACGCAGACCTGTATATCACCTACCAAGTTCAACCAAACTTCAAACGCCTAGGACCCCGCGTCGGTAAAATGATGCCGGCACTAAAAAAAGCGCTTACCGAAGCCGACGGAGCACAGCTGCTGAATGAACTGGAAAGTACTGACAACATCTTGGTCAAATTACCCGAAGGTCAGGAACTCCAACTGGACGGTGAGGACATTCAAGTTACCTTACAGGCCAAGGAAGGATGGGCTGCGGCTCAAAACCCATCATGCGTTGTCGTGCTGGCCACGGAGCTGACCCCCGAACTAATCCGTGAAGGCCTCGCACGAGATGTCATCCGCCTGATCCAGGAACGCCGCAAGGAACTACAATGCGATTACACCGACCGCATTGTCGTGTCACTGGACACCAGCGATAAAGAGTTTCAGCAAGCGATCAGTGAGAATCAGGATTACATCATGCAGGAAACATTGTCCGTCGAATTCATCATGGAATCGCTCCAAGCAGAAACAGCCATTCCCGTAACGATTGCGGGACACGAAGTAAAATTACTCGTCGTCGTTCAACCACAATGAACTTGTCAATCTCTGGCCAAAGTAATCGTCCATTGAGATTGGGTGTCCTGATCTCAGGTGGCGGCACCACGTTGAAGAACCTTATCGATAAATCGGCTGCCGGCGAAATCAATGTCGAATTCGCAGTCGTCATTTCTAGCAATTCTGACGCTGCCGGTTTGCGATTTGCACGGGACGCTGGGATCGAGTGGCAAGCCATTGAGCAACGGAAATCCATCTCAACCCAGGCTTACAGTGACTGCATTTTCAACATTGCACGAGATCGCCAAGTCGACCTGGTCGTGATGGCTGGGTTCCTCAAACACGTACTCATTCCCAGCGATTTCGAAAACCGCGTAATGAACATCCATCCGTCGTTGATACCCGCGTATTGCGGTCGAGGCTACTATGGACACCATGTCCACGAAGCCGTCTTGAAGGCTAACGAAAAAATCACCGGCTGCACGGTGCATTTCGTAGACAACGAATACGATCACGGACCGATCATCCTGCAGCGTCAAGTCGAAGTCCAATCGCAGGACACCACCGAAACTCTAGCGGCGCGTGTTTTTTCAACGGAGTGCGAAGCCTACCCTACCGCCATTCGCATGTATGCCGCAGGCCAATTAGATTCCCAAATGCGGGGATAACAAGGAGCCATGCAAGGCGGCAAGTGCTGGGGTCGAACGCTGCCTGGCCCTAGTCCCGAAGAAATCCGCGTTCGTTTTTCACACCAAACTATCTATCACTCAACACACAAAATAAAGCAAAGGATCGCAGAACCCAACGTTGTGAAACATTTTTCAAGTGTGTCACTGTCGCCTATTTGGCCACTTGGGCTGCCGGCCAATCCAGACGGTAGGACCCAACCTACGTAGCCATCATATTTCACAACATGAACTATTGGGGCTTGAAGACGACGGTCGCCAAAGGCGGAACGGTAATCAAAATAGAATGCTCTCGGCCATGGCTTTCTTCCTGAACAGCTTGCACACCAGGATAGTTTCCTACGTTGCTTCCCTGGTAGTGTTCCGAGTCGCCATTAAAGATCTCGCTGTACCAGCCTGCTCGGGGAACCCCCAAACGAAAGTCAGTGCGTACTACCGGTGTGAAATTGGTGGCCACAACCAGAAAGTCATCGGGATTTTTCGCTTTGCGAATATAACTGAAGACACTATCTCCATAGTTGCTACAGTCAATCCATTCAAATCCATGCCCATCAAAATCCAGTTCATACAATGACGGTTCTCGACGATACATCCCGTTCAAGTCCGCCACCAGCCGCTGTAAGCCTTGGTGCGATTCCCATTGCAACAGGTCCCACTGCAGGCTTTCGTCGCAATTCCATTCAGTCCATTGACCAAAATCACTTCCCATGAAAATGACTTTCTTGCCAGGATGGGTCCACATGTAGGAATAAAGCACACGGAGATTAGCAAATTTCTGCCACAAGTCACCCGGCATTTGATCCAATAAAGACCCTTTCCCGTGCACCACTTCGTCGTGCGACAACGGCAGGGCGAAATTTTCAGTAAATGCATAGATCAGGCTAAAGGACAACTCGCCGTGATGATGGCTGCGATGAATTGGCTCGTGCCGCATGTATCGCAGCGTGTCATTCATCCATCCCATGTTCCATTTCAGGCTGAACCCTAAGCCACCAGTCTCCGTAGGCCGGGAAACCCCAACATACGACGTCGATTCCTCGGCAATGGTCAAAACGCCAGGAAACTTCCAGTGCAACTGTTCGTTGAAATCTCGCAACAACGCAACGGCTTCCAAATTCTCGCGACCACCAAACTGATTCGGAATCCACTGACCTTCTTCTCGGCTGTAATCGAGATACAGCATGGAAGCCACCGCATCGACGCGTAAACCGTCGATGTGATACTTATCTAACCAAAACAGTGCATTTCCCAACAAAAAATTACGGACTTCGTGACGTCCATAATTAAAAATCATCGTCCCCCAGTCGGGATGTTCACCTTGACGAGGATCTGCATGTTCATACAACGGAGAACCATCAAACTCCCGCAAACCATGACTGTCACGTGGAAAGTGGGCCGGCACCCAATCGATGATTACGCCAATATTGTGTTGGTGACAATAATCGACAAAGTACATGAAGTCTTCGGGAGTCCCATACCGGCTGGTAGCTGCGAAATAGCCAACCGTCTGGTAACCCCAACTACCGGTAAAGGGATGCTCGCTCACCGGAAGCAACTCAATGTGCGTGTATCCCATTTGGTGACAGTAATCAACCAGTTGGTGCGCTAGATTACGATAGTTCAACCACCCATGTGGCCTTTCGCTGTCCTTCCGCCAGCTCCCCAAATGGACTTCGTACACAGAGACCGGTTGGTCCAAAGGATTCGTCTCTCGTCGACGATCCAGCCATTGCTGATCATTCCAACGATAGTCCGTCAGATTTGTCACGCAAGATGCTGTCATCGGAGGCAATTCCGCGGCAAAACCAAACGGATCGGACTTGTCCACCGATTCATGTTCCATGAAGACGCGGTACTTATACTTCTCGCCAGAACCAATGTCCGGCACAAATAACTCCCACACGCCACTGGGAACATGCTTGCGCATTGGATGTTGGCGTCCGTCCCAACCGTTGAAGTCCCCCACAACGCTAACACCACGAGCATTGGGTGCCCACACGGCAAAATTAACGCCACAAACACCGTCGATTTCTCGGAGTTGAGCACCCAGTTTGTCATAAATGTGCCAATGCGTACCTTCACCAAATAAATACAGGTCGTATTCCGTCAAGTACGGTTCGAATGCATAAGGATCGTGCATAGTCAATATCTCACCCTGACCACTAGCGTATTGGAGCTGATAGGTCGAAGATGCGGTGTCATCGACGGGACAAAGGGCCTCGTAAACACCAGAGGGATGAATCCGTCGCATCGGTTTCGCAGTTTCGTGCGTTGGATGCAAGACCCAAGCTTGCTTAGCACTCGGCAAAAAAGCGCGAATGGCCAACGCTCGACGGCCGTCATGCTGGACCTCGTGGGGACCCAAGACTTCAAAAGGGTTTTCGTGTCGTCCCTCGATCAGTGCCGAAATGCTTTCTATCTGCACATTCGTACGCATGTATTCTCCCGAATCAAAAATCATTCTCCATAGAAGCGTTTGCGGCACATCTACGGTCAACTTGCCGAACTACGACGGCAAGGAGCCTGAGACTCATCTCGCCACAATCGTATTGCCTTATCCCTTTTCTTCGCCAGGCAACTTTTATTCACCAGGCAACTCATGAACTTGATTGGATTGCCAGCCTCGAACCAAACCGCTTAACGAACCCCAAAAACTAAGAGACGATGAAGCGCTTTGCAGCGGACCACTGGACGCCCTACGTTTTGATCTCCGTCGTCTCGGTCTGGACGAATCACCCGAGGAAATTTGATGAGATCCGTCGAGTCGCCAGAACTTGCAATCCACATCGTGATAATACAAGGCACGATCAACTCGCTTCCACAGGTCCGCGTTCTTGACCGGTACCTGCTGGCCAAACCTCTCCCACCGCCATTTGTTTTCCCGCCATTCAGGCATGCCATACCGCATGCCGGACGTGATGTAACGACTAGGAGTTACCAGGGTGACACGCGATGGCTGGTCGAGAGCCTCGAGACCCCGCACGAGTGACAAAAGCTCAAGTCGCTCACGAGCAACTCCAGGCTCAGCATCACTGGCCTCAAACGTACCGTCACCGTTGACAGATTCCAATACGAATCGCCAACGATCGGGCTCGTCAGGCTCCTCATAACCGCTGTGACACGTACCAGAAAATAACAGAAAGTGTGGGGAACGCACCTTCATGTCCTTACCGATAAACGGTGACGCATGCCTCCCAAACGGGCGGACCACGTCGTACAGAGCACGAAATTCCCCTCCGTGGAACCTGATCCTGGTTAGTTCTCAAGTATCGGCAAGATTACCCCATTTTCTCCACATTTACCCTTTTGAAATCAAAAAGCGTTTCATGTTCGCACATGATTTGTCAACGCAACGCCTCATTGCGTTTTTGGCGAAAGTCTAACCAATTTCCCACCTCGAGCTGAACACAAAGACTGACCGGACCACTTGTAGTGGAACAGCGCCAGTTATCCTCCAAGAGCACGAGAATTGCACCATCCACGGCCGTCGACCAGTAGAGCCGGCTTAACCGTACTAACCAGCATGGTTGTATCTTATTGCCTTCCTTGAAAAAAATTCTCATCGAGTCGACAATGAAAGAACATGGATCCACCGGCACCAGATGCACCTTCTGGCGATTCAGATTCGCGTAAGTCGTTGCCACAACAAACTCAAAGCAACGACTATGATACGCTCGATCACGGTACGAATACTCCTCACGAGAATTCTTCGGCTGGAAAGCCTCAGCCAGCACAACAACCAGTTGCTGTAGGCAGCCTTCTGGGGAAATATGAGTTGACCGAGATTCTGGGGCGTGGAGGAATGGGGATCGTCTACAAGGCCCACGATACGGTCATTGAGCGTGACGTGGCCATCAAAATTCTTCCCAGCGAGCTTTCTCATAAACCACGTTCCCTGCAACGATTTCTGGGAGAAGCCAAGGCTGCCGGTCGATTAGACCATCCGAATTCAGTACGCATCTACGATGTCGACGAACAAAACGGCCTCCAATTTATCGTGATGGAACTGGTCGAAGGAGGCAACATCGGTGATATTTTCAAGCAACACGGGGCTCTACGCGTCATCGACGCCACACGTGTCTTGGTAGATGCTTGCCGAGGCATTGCTGCGGCTCATTCCGTGGGATTGGTCCATCGTGACATCAAGCCGTCCAATCTACTGATCAGCGATAAAAACAGTGTGAAAGTGGCAGATTTCGGTGTCGCCAAACGTGAAGACGCTTCCACAATGCAACTGACGGGCGAGGGTAACTTAATTGGTACCCCTTATTTTATGAGCCCGGAACAATGTTCCTCAGAGCCGGCTGACGCCCGCAGCGACGTGTATTCCCTGGGCGCTACGTATTACGCATTGCTGACAGGACAATACCCGTACCATGATGCACAAACGACAATGCAGGTGATGTACTCGCATTGCCACGCGGATCCACCGAATCCTCGTACGGTCAACCCGGCTTTACCTCACGCCTGTACTGCCATCGTGAACAAAGCGATGACAAAGTCTCCCGCTGACAGATATCAAACCGCAGCACAAATGCTGTCGGATCTAGAAAAACTTACTCGTCAGTTAACCGGCGCAGATTTACAACAAGAAAACGAAGCCGTTAGCCGTTTGTCGGCTGTAACCACTAGTACCCCTGTTGAGACAGGGAGTAGAAAAGCCAAAACAACCACAAAACGAAATACACCAGTCTCTTCCCATTCCCCAGGAGGGGGCTGCTTTTCTGCGACGTT
>JAKVBZ010000140.1 GCA_022448645.1 Pirellulaceae bacterium | reverse complement strand
TCGTTCAACATGTTCGTTCGCTACGTCAGCAGGCTCGACGTATACCGATCTGCTTTGGCGGAATAGGTCCGCGACTCTGGCGGTTTCCATCTGTCGGCCGGCCCGGATAGGCAACCCGACTTCGCTTATTCGAAACGGGTACCAAGCGAGAAATGTATCTGCTGTAGTTTGTAAATTGTAGTTTGTAAATTGTTGTATGAAGGTGTTTTGTATGTGACGAGGGTTGTCCTCGCAGGAAGGTAGGAATTGAAAGTGAAAGTACGTGTAGAAAGAACGATTGGAAAGCAAACATTGTCGTTGGAAACTGGCCTGCTCGCCAAACAAGCGGCCGGTGCTGTGATGATTCAATACGGTGAAACGAGTGTATTGAGTGCCGTCACGACTGGAAAGGGCCGGGAAGGCATTGATTTTTTCCCGCTAACATGTGATTACCGCGAGCGGACGGCCGCTGCGGGAAAATTTCCGGGAGGATTCTTAAAGCGAGAAGGCCGTCCAACGATGAAAGAAACGCTATCGGCACGATTGGTGGACCGTCCGATCCGTCCGATGTTCCCCAGTTGGTTTCGCAACGAAGTTCAAGTACAGAACTTTGTCATGTCGAGCGACCGCCAGACAGACGGCGATGTTCTCGCCATGAACGGCTCGTCGGCAGCCCTGAGTGTTTCGGAATTGCCTTTCGACGGACCGGTGGGATCCGTTCGTATGGGCTACGTTCAAGGCGAATGGGTCGTATTTCCGACTTCTGACGATTTGGAAGAAAGCGAACTCGACCTGATTGTTTCCGGCACGCAGGAAGCTGTCATGATGATCGAAGGCTTCGCCCGTGAAATGAGCGAAGATCAAATGGTCGAAGCAATCATGGAGTCCCACAAGTATATTCAGCAAATCTGTGAATTGCAGTGTGAGCTGGTCGAGAAAGTGGGTGTGCAAAAGAAAGAATATGAGATACCAGAGCCCGATGGCATCTATGAGACGGTGCGTGAACGTTTTTACGGAGAACTGAAGGAGGCTCAACAGACCGAAGGCAAACAGGCCCGTGCTGATGCCTGCGAGGCGCTGAAAGACCGGGTGATGCAGGAATTGATCCCGGATCCGGCAGCTGAAGGAGCCATATGCCCGAAGGCATTCGGAAACGCATGGCACGATCTGGAAGAACGGGTGATCCGTGACTTGATTTTAGCAGGGACCCGTTCCGATGGTCGCGACAATAAATCCTTGCGACCGATTGAATGCTACGTCGACGTATTACCTCGAGTCCACGGGTCGGCGGTATTCCAGCGTGGTGAAACGCAATCACTGATCACAATCACACTGGGTACTTCTCGCGACGAACAACGCGTCGACGGATTAGGCGAAGAATACGCCAAAAAATTCATGTTGGATTACAACTTTCCACCTTTTTCTGTAGGCGAATGTCGCCCCATTCGTGGGCCTGGTCGGCGTGAAATCGGCCATGGTGCTTTGGCTGAACGGAGCGTGAAACCTGTAATTCCGGGCGCCGATGACTTCCCCTACACGATTCGAGTGATATCGGACATTCTCGAGTCGAACGGATCGTCGTCGATGGCATCAGTATGTGGAGCCACCTTGGCCCTCATGGCGGCTGGTGTGCCTATCAGTAATCCTGTTGCTGGCATTTCGGTGGGAATGGTGAAAGAAGGCGACGAATGGGTATTACTCACCGACATCCTGGGTTCCGAAGATCACTTTGGCGACATGGATTTTAAAATTGCCGGTACACAAAACGGTATTACGGGTATCCAGTTAGACCTGAAACTAAAGGGAATTAGCGAAGAAATCATTCGGGCAACCGTGGCTCAGTCTCGTGAAGCCCGGATTGAGATCCTCCGTCGCATGCTGACGGCCATTCCTAAGCCGAAAGACGACATTTCGCCTCACGCACCACGTTTATTGCGTACCAAAATCGCTTCCGACAAGATTGCTTTGTTGATCGGACCAGGCGGCAAAACGATCCGTGGTATTCAGGAACAAACGGGTACCGTGCTCGAAGTCGACGACGACGGCGTGGTGACGATTGCCAGTACCAACAAAGAATGGGCAGATTCAGCGTTGGCTCAGGTCGAAGCCATCACGGCTTCGGTTCAAGTAGGCAAGATCTACGATGGTCGGGTTAGCAGCGTCAAGGACTTTGGAGCGTTTGTGGAAATCCTTCCCGGACGTGACGGCCTGTGCCACATCAGCGAATTGTCTAACGAATATGTCAATTCAGTGTCAGACGTTTGTAAAGTGGGTGATCACTTGAAGGTTAAAGTCATCGCCGTCGACGACCACGACCGAGTCAAGTTGAGCCATCGTGAGGCACTGACCGAATTGGCCGAAGCCGGTCAGTCCGCCAACGGCGACAACTGACCGTTTTGTCAAAACGGAAATGCCTCTCTGGCACCCGACATCCTTGGTATGCCGGGGCCAGAGAGAGCCTCCCTTTAGCCAATAGTATTGCAGCGACTGATTCGTCGATGCGACAACCGCCGAACTTGAAAGCAACTTCATTGGGCCTTTCCCTCCTCGTGGAGGGAAAGGCCTCTGTTCTGTTTTGCTGCGAGGTCTTCCCTCGAGCCGTACGTCATTCTGTCTTTGCCCAACACGATGACCAAACCTGGTGACAATACGACGGCTGAAAACCAACGTCTGCGTGATCAGTACTTGGAAGTCTCAGAGCTCGCAGGGGCGTTGGCACACGAAATCAAGAATCCGCTCTCGGTAATTCGCATGAATATGGACCTGTTAGCCGAGGATTTTGGTGAAGCAGAGAACCAGCGGGAACGAAGATTTCTACAAAAGATCCACATCGTACAATCTCAGTGTTTACGTCTGCAGAACTTGCTTGACGATTTCCTGCGTTTCATTCGCGTCAGCAAGATTGACCTCAAGGCCGGAAGTTTAAACGAACAGATTCAGCGTGTCTTGGATTTCGTGGCCCCTAAAGCAACCGACAAAAAGATCGAAATCTATCCTTCGCTGGACGCCGATTTGCCCACCATCCTCATGGATGCGCCGCGCCTGTATGCGGCCTTGTTGAATCTTGTCTTGAACGCCATCGAATCCTTGCAAGCCACGGGCGGATCCATTTGGGTACATTCGCGTCGTACCGCAACAGGAGTTGCTTTGGACTTAATTGACAACGGCTGTGGCATGGACCGAGACACTTCGATCCACGTTTTCGAGCCTTTCTATACCACCAAGGAGAACGGTTCCGGGCTCGGCCTACCAACAGCTCGACGCATCATCGAAGCGCACGGAGGACGCATTGCGGTTCGCAGTGACGAGGGGCGAGGAACCTGGTTTACGCTAGAATTCCCTATGCCTCCCAGATTGACGTCAGATGAACCAGCTTCAGATTAGTGGTGGCTTGTGCCACTGTCCTTAGACTTTATAACACCGCCCGCGCCCCGGCGGCTACAAAAATCAATGGTCACCTTCACGCAGGCTAGTGGAATGGCAAGATTGAGCGGTCGAACCACTCCGAGCTACCTTCTACAGCAACCACTTCCCATCAGGCACGGCTTTTTCGTATCATCGGCAACATGACAAAATCCACAAATAACGATTCGGACACCGTGGCCGAATCACCGGTGTCCGTTTTGATCGTAGATAACGACAAACACCATGCACAGGCGATGGCAGAGATCCTGGAACGCACCGGCTATCCATGCAAGATGGCTACGTCAGGCCCAGAAGGTGCCAAACGTATCGACCAGGAAACCTACGACGTGGTCATTACCGATTTGATGATGAATGACATCGATGGCATGGACATTCTCTCACGTGCTCAAGAATCGCTCCCGGACTGCGAAGTTATCATGGTGACCGGCCATGGCACGATCCCGCGCGCTGTGGAAGCGATGCAGCAGGGCGCTTTTACCTTCATCGAAAAGCCGATCCATGCCGACGGTTTACGTGCAGCCACCGACAAGGCAGCCGAAGCGATCCGACTGCGTCGTACCAATCTCGATTTACACCAGCGACTCGACGAAAAATTCGGATACGAACAGATCATCTATGCCAGCTCTCAGATGCAAAATGTGATCGACCGACTAAAACGCCTTTCACCAACCGATGCCCGAGTCCTCATTACCGGAGAAAATGGAACAGGCAAAGAGTTGGTTGCACAGGCCATTCACCAGAACAGTCCGCGGAAGAAAAAACGATTCGTGGCGGTAAATTTTGCTGCTTTGAGTGAGCATTTACTGGAGAGCGAACTATTTGGTCACATCAAAGGAGCCTATACGGACGCAGACGCGGATCGAGTCGGCAGATTCGAATACGCGGATGGTGGAACCTTATTTTTAGACGAAGTCGGCGACATGCCGATGCCGACGCAGATCAAGCTGCTAAGGGTTTTAGAAAGTGGGGAAATTACACGCGTCGGCGAAAACAAACCATTTCGTGTCAATGTCCGAGTACTTTCTGCCACCAACCGTAATTTAGAAGATGCGGTCAAGGCAGGTACTTTTCGAGAAGATCTTTATTTTCGCCTGAAGGTCGTCACGATACACCTTCCCCGACTGGCAGAACGTCGAGACGATATCATTCCTTTATTGGATCGGTTTCGAAAAGAATTTTGCAAACAGCACAGTAAGTCCATCAAGTCCGTGTCTCCTGATGTCACTCGTCAACTGTTTGCTTACGATTGGCCGGGAAACATCCGAGAACTTCGTAATGCTGTAGAAACCATGGTCGTGCTGGATACCGATGGCGCGATCGACATGGATGATTTGCCTCCAGAAATCGCCGACTTGCCCGCACCCAGCATAGAAGAATCGGGGCAACCACACTGGGACTTGATCGGCAAATCCTTGGCGGACATTGAAAAGTGGGCGATCGAAGAAACCTTGCGACTAACTAATGGAAATCGCGAAGACGCCGCTCGAACCCTCGGAATTGGCGCACGTACGCTTTATCGCAAAATCAAGGAATACGACCTACAGGAAAAAAAGTGAGGCTAGCGCCTCGACGAATAATGTCGAGCCACGCCTTGGGATGACTTTTCCTTTGTCAAACAGCAGCGAACTTCAAACCCGCAGTCTTAACTCAAATCACACGTACCGTTCCATGCCCACCATCCGCCAACTATCTCCACGTGTCGTCAACAAGATTGCGGCTGGTGAAGTCATCGAACGTCCAGCCAGTGTTGTCAAAGAGTTAATGGAAAACTCGGTTGATGCCGGTGCTAGCCGCGTAGACGTGATGGTCACACAAGGTGGCACGCAGACAGTGACGGTGTCTGACAACGGCTGCGGCATTCCGATCAAACAGCTCCAGCTAGCTGTGACGTGTCACGCGACGAGCAAGCTCGAAGACGCGGATGATTTGTTCCATGTAGGAACACTTGGATTTCGCGGTGAAGCTTTGGCCTCGATTGCCGAAGTAAGTCAATTCACGATCCGCAGTCGTGTTGCCGATTGCCAGGAGGGTGGTCTACTTCAAGTTGACGGAGGTGAGTTTCAGAACACAGCACCTTGTGGGTGTCCGCCAGGAACTCGAATTTCCGTCGAGAACCTATTTTTCAACACACCGGTTCGCCGCAAATTCTTGCGCAAACAGCAAACAGAGATGGGACATTGCACTGAGGCGTTTACTAGGATCGCTTTGGCATTTCCAGAAATCCATTTCACGCTGCAACATAATGATCGTCAGTTGTTCGACTTACCACCTGTGACTTACTGGCGAGAGCGCATCATCGCCCTGTTTGGCGCGGAGTTCGCCGATATCCTCATTGATGTCTCAGAAAAGATGGATGACATCAACTTACATGGCTTTGTGGCTGCTCCCAGTCAAAGTCGATCCAACAATCGCATGCAGTACCTACTTCTAAACGGCCGTTTCATTCGCGACCGTTCCCTGCAACATGCATTAGGTGAAGCATACCGTGGCTTGTTGATGGTCGGTCGCTATCCCATCGGCTTCTTGCGAATCGAAATGCCTCCGGAGCAGATCGACGTCAACGTTCACCCCACAAAAATGGAAGTACGTTTCCAAGATGGGGGCCGCTTATACAGTCAATTACTAAGCACGCTACGTAACCGTTTCTTAACAAGTGATCTAACACACTCGCTTGAAGGATCGTCACCCAGAGCTCGTCTGCCGGGGCACCCCATATCCGACCCAGCAAAGGCGAATGCATTTTCCGAACGGAATCCAGCTTCCCACATACAGGATGAGCGAACGGTCGAATCACCCAGCTTATTTTCGACTCGACAGGCCGATCGTCCGATGCTGTCACCGGAACGTCCCACTCAACTTCCGGTCACGTCACAAGCGACAGCCTCCAGTTTGGAAACGGGCAATCTCCCTATGTATTTGGGACCACCAGACGGGATACGTGATACGGTGACTCCAATTTCTCGGGATACAACCGGCGATGCGGTCGGGCAACCAACAGACAGGTTGCCTGAAATTCCGCGATCTGCCATCCAGGTTCACAACTGTTATCTGGTGACAGAAACTGAGGATGGTGTAATCGTGATTGACCAGCACGCATTACATGAGCGAATCATCTATGAGCAATTGCGTACCAAGGTGTTAGCAGGCAAGGTGGAAACACAAAAATTACTTGTACCGGAGCCTGTAGAATTGAGACCCACCGAGGCGGCCGCCGTCTTGGACTCACAAGAAACGTTGGCCGAAATGGGAATCGAAGTGTCAGATTTCGGCGGAAACACCGTTTTGGTGGTCGGCTATCCCGCCATGCTGACCAGCTTAAATCCAGCGGAACTTTTGCGGCAAATCGTGGAGTCATTGATGTCCGAGGGGCGCGAAAAGTCAGCCGGATCGGAAACCCGCGGCCCCCAGCGCCGCGACATTCTTGATAGCTTGCTCCATATGATTTCCTGTAAAGCCGCCGTGAAGTCCGGTGATCACCTGTCAACAGAAGAAATCACCGCATTGATTGAACAACGTCAACTCGTCCAGGATTCTCATCACTGTCCACACGGCCGTCCTACGGCACTGGTGCTGTCCAAAGAAGAATTGGACCGCAAGTTTGGACGGACATAGAATAGATCTTTCACTCGTCACCAACTGAGAAAAGCAAACCATGATTTGTGTGAGTATCGGTCGCGGTCGTCATCGGCACATGATTCACGAGTATCGGCATTTGGTAGAACATCAGGCTGAGCTCGTCGAATTGCGACTGGACTATATCATCGGTCCGGTCAGCTTAAAACGCTTGCTGGCGGAAAAGAAAAGCAAAGTGATTGTCACTTGTCGCCGACCTGAAGACGGTGGCAAATGGACCGGAACCGAAGAAGCTCGTGCCACCCTGCTGCGCCACGCCATCGCGATGGGCGTTGACTATGTTGATCTAGAAGAAGATTTGGCGACACAGATACCTCGTTTCGGTTCTACCCAGCGAATTATCAGCCACCACGATTTCAACAAGACACCAGACAATTTAGATCAGATTCACGATCGGTTATCAGCGTTAGATGCAGACATCGTCAAGATCACGACGATGGCGAATAGCCCTCGCGACAACGTGCGAATGCTGCGTATGGTTCGCGACGCCAAGATCCCCACCGTTGGCATGTGCATGGGTGAAATTGGCACCAGCTCGCGCATTCTGGTTGGAAAGTTCGGTGCTCCCTTTACATACGCCACGTTCCATCACGAGCGCGCCTTGGCTCCGGGCCAGCTGAGCTACCATGACATGAGGCACATTTACCGGTATGACCAAATTGATCGAAACACTGAAGTCTACGGCGTCATCGCCGACCCCATTGGTCATAGTCTAAGCCCTATCATTCATAATGCCTGCTTTGATCATTTCGGCATGAATCGAGTCTATGTACCTTTGCGCATCCCGCGCGAAGAACTAGACCAATTCATGGACGACGCCCGTGAGTTGGGGATTCGTGGCATCAGCGTAACGATTCCTCACAAAGAAGCGGTGATTCGCAAACTTCACAAAGTTCACGGAGCAGTCCGAAGCATTAATGCCGCCAACACCGTCGTATTCAACGGCGAAGGTACCGTCGGTTATAACACCGACTATCATGCTGCCATGCAATGTGTCGACTTGGCCATGAGTACCGATCCTAGCGATCAGCCTCTATCCGGACGCAAAGCTTTGCTATTGGGTGCCGGTGGAGTGGCCAAGTCCATTGCGTTTGGCCTAACACGTCGCGGCGCCGATGTGGTAATTACCAACCGCACAGCTGAACGTGCCGAACAACTGGCCTCTGATTTTGAATGTCACACAATTCCGTGGACAAGACGACACGCTGTCAAACCGGACTTGATTATCAATGCTACCCCGATCGGAATGCACCCCAATGTGGACGAAACTCCATTCGATAAACACTACCTCCAACCTGATATGGTCGTCTTCGATACGGTTTATAATCCCGAATCGACTCTGCTACTGAAGGATGCCTTCCAAAAGAATTGCAAGGTTGTGACAGGTGTCGAAATGTTCGTGCGACAGGCTGCACATC
>JAKVBZ010000014.1 GCA_022448645.1 Pirellulaceae bacterium | reverse complement strand
CCAGCTGGTTGTAACATAGAGGTTGGAATATGTTTCCCAAAAGCCTTTTTCTACCTGCCTTGTTGGTGGTGGCAATAGCGCTGCCCATAGCGCTGCACGAGGACGGATTGGGATCGCTGACTGGCCGGTTACAAAAGAAAAAATCGACGAAGCCCGCCGAACCAAAAACGGAAACCAAAAAGTCAACGTCAACGACCGACATGGATGAGTTACATCGGTTGGCCAAACCTACGGAGAATCTAGGAAGTGGTACGGTGCCCATCGAAGGCACACCAGTTAGCGACCTGAGTGAGGTTATTCGCTTTAACATTACCCCTGAATGGGTCATGCAGCGTTGGCCGCGCGTGACGGCCGAATTGTCCGACTTGGACCTAGAAGGTTTGCGCGTGCCACTCGTCACAGGTACGGCACGTCATGACCTGGCGGGATCGCTTACCTATTATTTCGACGATCGAAAATACGTCCAACGCATTACGTTTCATGGATTCACTGCCGACGAACAGCCTCTCGTCGAGCTGCTTGTCAAACATTGTGGGTTTCGCCAGGAACCTACGCTGGGACGAGGTCTTTATTTAGCCAAGTGGAGTGGTATACCAAGAAGCGCATTGTGGGTACGTCACGCTCCGGTCATCGACGCCAGCCAGCAGTTCACTCAACTCGAATTGGAACTCGAACTGAACCGACCCGGTCGGGGCTATCGTCTTAGCAAACGCTTCAACGATTTGCTGACAGAACAGCAAATGTCAGGGCGATGGTAAGCTACCGCAGACATGGATGCCAGAAGTTTCTTCGTTACCGACTGACAGTCAAAGCCTTGGCGGCTTCTTCGAGCAGCTTGATCCACGGACCTATGTAATGTCCATGATCATGATAGGTTCGACCACTGATCAGATTATTGTCTACGACACAGGCTTCGTCCACAAAGGTGCCCCCGCAAACTTCTAGATCAAAGCGGCATTTGGGAACCGTGGCCATCCGCCGTCCGCGGACACAATCAGCATAAGCGGGGATTTCTACGCCGTGACAGACACTGCCAATCGGCTTGTTCTCAGCAAAGAAATGCTTTGTTATACGCACTAAGTCTTCGTCGTACCGAATGTATTCCGGGGCTCTCCCTCCGGAATAAAACACCCCCAGGTATTCGTCAGGATTCACGTCCTTGAAGGCGACATCTGCGTCTAAAGTGTAACCTTCCCATTCTTTGGTGATAGTCCACCCCGGTCGGATCTCGTGAAGTACCATTTGATACTTGCGTTTTTCAGGCGCAGCCACCACAGGACGGAAGCCAGCTTCGATCAAGCGAAAATACGGATAGAGCGTGTCGACCGTTTCGGTAGCATCACCGATTGGTATGAGGACTTGGTGATCAGACATAGATGTTTTCATTGCGGTTTGAGGATGAATGCAAGACCGTATAGGTCTTGCGATTAGCCGCATTGTATACCCCAGCCGGGTGGGTCGTGAAGCCAGTAAATCGTTTAGAAATTGAGATTCTCACCCGTCGGCCTCAAATGTATCGTTCGGCGATCCTTCGTAGCCCGAAGCCGGTAACCAGTAATACTTTGGCTGCGCGTTCCACCAAGTACCAAGCGGGACGTAAGGATAAGCTTGGCCCGGGTAATTGGATAGATTTGGTAGTTTCGTGAAGGCGTTGTGCCGGGTAGCCCTGATCTTCCATGATATGGGCTACTTCATCAGTCACGGTCAGTTCACATTTAAGCGATCCGAGCAGGTGGCCAAAAACATGGCGTTCCAGTTCGGCGTCATGCCAGGTAACGGCTCCTACACTGGGCGGCTTGCAGTAGTGGTGAGTTCCACCCGCCACAGAGCCGAACATGGTAAACCCAGTGACGAACAGCTTTTCGATCGATAGGAAGTGGGGCAGCGATGCTAACGCATACGTTCCCATCGAAAACCCACGACGACGTTGAGGAATATCGCAACAGAAAATTTCGGGGCTGGGGCAAAGAAATAACGGCGTCGATGCGAGCCATTCAAAGAAGGGTTGTTTCCAGCGGGTGTTATGTTTTTTCAGGCAGGGCGTACGAATATAGCTCACGACACAACGCGGTCGCACCGTGTTCTCGGGTGACGGTCCTTTTCTCAGATTGTTACCTTCATTGGCAACGACGATGTCTGTACGTGAACCAACGTGGCGCTCTTGACCCTCGGTGTGTGCCCGATTGAATCGTACGACCACGTCGTGCGAATCAATATAGTCGCCATTGGACCAGTCGTGAACCGACGAAGAACTGCCGACGATCGCCATGGAACGAGCATCGGAGAACATGCGGTGAAAATCCAGGATGGTCAATTCGTTTTGAGGTTGTTGCATTGTCACGGAGTGAGAACCTCATGATGTTTCGTTAGGCGTGGATGTTTGGGCTAGGCGTTATGTTTCAACCTCGGAGACTCCTCTTACAATTAGCGAATTGTTGATCCACAAAACGATAGGGGGGGTCTCGCGCAGGTCATTTGCTTTCAACCTTTCGTGCGCCCGATGTTAGTGCGTGCAGTTGGTGTTGTAAAAAGGAATTTAGGCTGCACGTGGTACTGCTGTAGGCAATACTCTCTTTTCTAACTGTCGCAGGCGGCGATCTAAAAGCATTTCTGCTCGCACGTCCATCCATTCACGGAAAAAGTCGCAATCACCGCACCCTTCGTGGATGGCCGGAATGGCCAGCGTATAGTGAAGTACCAACGGCAAGGTGTTGGGCTGTGGATATTCACCTACCAGAAAGTTTACACGTGGTACACGGATCGTTTCCTGACCCTCTTGGGCTGTCGTCCACCAACCAATGTCGCCGATCTGGTCGTCCTGCAGAAACGAAAAACGGTGTACATATTTGGGTTCGCACGAATTCACCAAGTCGGGAGTGACCTGCGCCACGGCTGGGTGTTCGCAGTTCCAAATGACGAAACTGCTCCAGTTTTTGCGAGGATAGACATGCTGTTGTTTGGTAACTCCTCCCGACGACATCTTTGTAGACGATTTGGGCACATAATCGTGTTGAACTACATGCACTGCCTTTGAATCGTCCAGGTTGTCGAGCAGGCGAAAGATATCCCCGGTCAGGATCATATCGCAATCCATAAAGATGGCGTATTTGGTTTTCGACAGGTATGGAGTTAGCCAGCGTGTCATGCTGAATTCATTCGACGCTTTTTGGTCGATGGGGCGCGTGTAAAGGCCTTGTTCCCGGAGTTCATGTTGCTTTAGCGGAAATACATCGATCGGTTGAGTTGCGTATTTTTGGATGGAATATTTGCAAACGTCAAAGGCGTCCGCCTCGGTTGAATCAAAACCTACATAGATACTCAATACACGGCTCATGGCGTAACTTTCTAGGTTTCCGGATGCCACGACCAACCGGCTGTTGGTTGTGGGTCAACGGTGGTATGAGTAGCCGGAGGCACTAGCCCCCGGTTCGATAACTCAACTCGCGAGTACTTTATCAACCGTGCACTTGTGCCCTTTGGCTAATGTGCTGTTGTGCGGAAATGGAATGGGGTCATGATGGCCCCAACAAAGTGTCACCGGTGAAACGGTTGGCACGGGGAAAAATTGCTATCGAACGGATGTACCCCGACAAGCTCGAATGCGCTTTCGAGCTTGCAATACAAGGAGTTGAATGGAGTTTTTCAGAAGCCAGCCGGACCGTCAAGGTCAGCGAAATGTCCCCGGTGTGCGTCCGATCACCGAGGGCGCCGAATCGTCTTGACGGAACCTGAGTCGCCCATTACTTTCGGTCGCCATTTTGTTCTGATCGCAGGGTTGAAATACCATACACCTCGTGTTCGCAAAGCGGTCTACTCTGGCTCGATGCTAGCAGGGGGGATAAAGCTTCCTCTTCTGAACAAGTTTTGTAGGTTGTTGGTAGAGATTTTCGGTGATCCAATCCCAAACAAAATCGTCTTTCGAGTTTTCTCTCACCAAGCCATTTCGCCGAATATGGAGTCTATCGTGGCGGCTCGATGATGGCCGCAGCCCTCGCGCAAATGAAACTCCCACACGACATGACTGGCAAGACACTTTTGGATATCCGATATAACGTAGGCTGGGTCTGTTTGGACGCGGAACGCCGGGGTGCTGTCCGCATGGTTGGTATCGATGTTCGAGCAGATGTGATGAGTGCCCCCGGCGAAAAATCATCGCTAGCCGCCGTCAACCCTGGACACCAACATGAGCCCACGAGAAACGCGATCAGAAGATGATCCTGCTCGGCCAAATCAACCGAGCGGAACAGAGAAAGATTTGGAATCAGCACCGGCCAGTGGAACGCCTCAGGGAACTCGTATCGTCACCATTGGAGCTGCTGCTGACAATGATTTGATCTTCGATTATCCCATGATTTCCTCATATCACGCCCGCGTCGTTGTGAGGCCGGAAGGGGTAGTGCTGGAGGATCTGAATTCCACAAATGGCACATATGTCAACGCTCACGATAGACGAATTTCGAGGGCACCCCTGATACCATCGGACATCGTCTATTTGGGTTCGTTTCGTATTCCAGCTTGGCGGTTGCTCGAAGGGGATGCGTACCAACCAGACTTCCGACGCACGATGGTCTCGTTGCGAGACTCGACGATCACCCTGGGGCGTGACCCACAGTGTGATCATGTGTTGGACTATCCTATGATCTCACGCCATCACGCACGCATTACGCAGACGATGGATGGGTTTCTCGTTGAGGACATGGGTTCCACCAATGGGACCTTTGTCAATCTTCAGCGAGTCAAAGGTCCCACCCCTGTCCTCCCGGAGAAGGATGTGGTGTCACTAGGAACTTATGCCTTTACGCTGACACCAAGTGGCGAAATTGAAATACGTGACAACCGTGGAGAGCTAGTGGTGGAGGCACGTGATGTGGGCATACGAGTCGCCAAAAATCTTTGGCTGATTGACCGCATCTCTCTGTCGCTGTATCCGTCCGAATTCGTAGGGTTGATGGGACCGAGCGGTGCCGGGAAGACCACATTGATGAACGCCTTGAATGGCTACACACCACCAGCGCGTGGCAGTGTATTGGTCAACGGGCAAGACCTATATGCGAACTACGATCTATTTCGTGGTCAACTCGGTTACGTACCCCAGGATGATATCATTCACCGGGAGCTGACCGTCGGGCAAGCTTTGTACTATTCGGCGCGACTGAGATTGCCTCCTGACTTCAGCGATGCAGAAATCCGCAATCGAATGGAAAAGGTTATCGACCAATTGGGATTGCGGGGAACTGAAAATGTTTTCATCGGATCACCCGACCAGAAAGGCATCAGTGGTGGCCAGCGAAAACGCGTCAATCTGGCGATGGAACTTCTCACCGATCCCTCGGTGCTGTTTCTCGATGAACCTACGTCGGGCCTTTCCTCAGAAGATGCTCTCATGGTGATGAAATTGTTGCGACAATTAGCGGACACAGGCAAGACGATCTTGCTGACGATTCATCAGCCAAGCCTGGAAGCGTATTGTTTGATGGACAACTTGGTGATGGTTGGGAAAGACCAGGGTGGTGTCGCTCCCGGTCGTCTAGCTTACTATGGTCCCGCCTTTCCCGAGGCCATTCAGTTTTTCTCAGGTAAGGAGGATGTGAACGAACAAAAGGCGGCCGAATTGGGTCCCGAAGAATTGATGCGTGGCGTTGCCCGTCAATCTACGCATCATTGGATACAACAGTACAATCAGTCGGAAGAAAAACATTTGTATGTAGAGGCCCGCGTGGGGAAAGGAGCCAGTCCTGTGTCGTCTACTGGTGACACCCCAACACGACAACGCACAGCCCTATTTCACCAATGGTGGACATTGATTCGTCGCGGCTTTGCCATCAAGATTCGCGATCGGTGGAATACCAGCATCCTACTGTTCCAAGCTCCATTAATCGGTTTGCTCCTAATGATGGTCTTTGCGGATCACGCCAGTGGAGATGAAGAAGGCGACCAGTGGTTCCAAGTAGCGAAAGCTACCGCCACGTCCATCTTCATGTTGTCGATCATGTCGGTATGGTGTGGATGCTCCAATTCGGCTCGCGAATTCGTTGGAGAACGAGCCATTTACATGCGTGAGCGCATGGTGAATCTTAAGATTCCCTGTTATGTCGCGTCTAAATTGACGTTACTGATAGGCCTGTGCGTCATTCAATGTGCCATCATGTTGGGTATCGTTTACTGGGCCAACAACATGCAGGGTCCTTGGGTCAAAATGTATGGGGTGTTACTGTTAGCTGGAACCGTGGGAGTTGCCATCGGTCTGCTGGTATCTGTGTTGGCAAAAACGGTTGAGGTGGCCATTGCGGCCTTGCCGGTGGTCATCATGCCGATGATTGTACTTGGAGGCGTCATGCTGGCTCCTCATGAGCTAAATGAGGTCTCAGAACTTAGTTCCCGTGCCATGCCATCGCGTTGGGGTTTCGAATCTCTTCTGGTACTGGAAGCAGGCTCGCGCACTAAATACGAACCCCCCGAGTTACCTCCCGAAGTCACGATGATGCCTCGCGGAGCCGGCGACGTGGCAGTCGAATTTCCTCAAGGAGAGCAAGATTTTGCGGAACGACTGTTCCCGGAAGACTCGCGCTACACGCCAGGATTTGCAGCGACGGTCCTGTTCGGGATGCTTGTAGCCAATGTCATTGCCATGACGGTCGTCCTACGGTGGCGCGACATCCACTGAGACATCTTTCCTAGCGTCACGATCCAAGCAACTTTTGGTAGGTCCCTTCGTCGAATCCAACAATCAGTGTTTTGCCGCTGCGCAGCGTAGGAGCACGTAAGTTGCCAGTGGGACCAAGCATCAGCTTCTGCAATGTTGCCTTGTCGGGAAACTCTTTCTTGAGATTCACGTAGACTACCTTTTTCCCTTTGGCGGCGTACAACTCGTTGGCTTCCTTGGCCAACGCCAGCGCGTCCTTTGCCTTCATGGTTGATTTGCGGGCATCCACTTGTTCGTCTGCCTCCAGATTGACCTTCGCAAGAAACTCTTGCGTTTTTCCACAAGTCTTTCAGCCAGGACGGTGGTAACTCCAGTGTAGTTTGGCCATCAACTAATCTCCGACATGATTAAAGGAAGAAACAATTTTATGAAGTCTAATGTCGCTTTATTGCAGCCACGAAGGCAATTTTCCGGCTGCGGGCAACCGGACGACACAGACTTCAGTAATGTCTGGGTGGTTGAGCACCTCTTGAAGTGCGGCTTCGTCAGGTGCGCTATCTAGGTTGAGTACTCCAACCGCTTCACCCCCCGGATCGGCCCGACCCACAGCCATTTGTGCAATATTGACCTGGTGGGAACCTAACACGGAGCCAACGGAACCGATGATTCCCGGTACGTCATGATGATGAAACACCAGCAAGACTCCGTCCAAATATGCTTCCAGGCGATAATCTCCCACCCGAAACAATCGCGGCATGTCATTTCCGAACAATGTCCCACCGAGCGTCACGGAACTTGCTTCAGCATCGAGTGAGGCAACGATGGAACTGGTAAAAGCCCCTTTCTCGCTGTGACTTTCCTCTGCCAAATCAACGCCTCGCTCTCGCAACAGCAGTTCCGCGTTGACGATGTTGACGTCTTCATCCATCGCTTCTTCGATCAGACCAGCACAAAACGCAGCTGTCAACAGACGAGTATCCTTACCCACGACTTCGCCGCGATAGGTGAGTCGGCAACGAGAAGTACTGCCTCGATGAAGCTGGGCCATCATCAGTCCCAATCGGTAAGCTACGTCGAGATAACCTCGCATGCCAACGAGTGTCTTAGGATCAAGAGCTGCCACATTGACGGCGTGACGGATTTCTCGAGTTTCCAAAAAACGAAGCATCAGTTGGACAGCTTCCACGGCCACTTGAATCTGAGCCTCTTCGGTACTAGCTCCCAAATGAGGAGTACAGAGAACCCCGTCCAGGCCAAAAAGAGGGCTGTCTGTACAGGGTTCGGTCGGAAACACGTCCAGCGCCACGCCTGCCAGCTGACCACTTTCAAGACCTTCTGCCAAAGCTTTCTCGTCATAGATACCGCCACGGGCACAGTTGATCAGCCGGGCTCCTTTCTTTAACGAGGCGACCTCTGCCGTACTGATGAGGTTCTTCGTTTCTGGAGTCAGGGGTGTGTGAACGGTCAGGTAATCCAAATGAGGAAGCATGTCCTTGACGGTTTCCATCAGTTCAATGTTTAACTCAGCCGCACGTTCACTGGAGATAAATGGATCGTAACCGAGAAGATGCATCTCAAAAGCAGCCGCTCGTTTGGCCACTTCTTGTCCGATTCTTCCCAGTCCTACAATGCCTAATGTCTTGTCGGCCAGTTGAGATCCCGTAAACTGCTTTCGTTCCCAGCGTCCAGCAACCAAGCTGTGATAGGCTGGATAGACATTGCGCGACAAGGCGAGCATCAATGTGAATGCATGCTCTGCCGTGCTTAACGTGTTTCCAGTGGGTGTATTCATCACAACAATGCCGGATCGGGTAGCGGCCGAACGGTCGATGTTATCTGTCCCCACCCCAGCTCGGACGATGGCTTTTAAACGACGATTTCCTTCCAAAGCATCTGCGGTCAATTGCACACCGCTACGGCAAATGGCGCCGTCAGAGTCCGCGAGCGCTTGGCGTAACTCATCACCCTGCAAACCTGTTTGCACGACAAACTCCACACCAGTCGCTTGCTCTAAGAGCTCAAGACCCTGCTTTGCCAGGTTGTCGAGTACGATCACGCGTTGCATAACTTATGAGCTTTCTTAGAACCGAATTTGTTTCCGGTACTTCAGTTGAACGACCGGCTCTGGGTGGTGTCAGATGGAATGGCCATGCTGTGCGGCGAATTCGAGCATGCAATCTCGTAATTCAGTAACACCCTCTGCCGGCATGGCGTTGTAAATGGAAGCCCGGACGCCTCCCACACTGCGGTGGCCTTTCAGGTTGTGTAACTGTCGTTGTTCCGCCTCACGTAAGAAATCTTCTTGTAATTCGTTTGAAGGCAAACGAAATGTTACGTTCATTTGCGAGCGGCATTCCGGCATAGCATGGCCGCGGTAAAAATCGGGAAATTGATCCAGCACGTCATACAACATCTTGGCCTTTTGACGATTTATTGCGTCCATCTTGTTCAACCCCCCGATGTCCTCTAACAACCAGCGAGAAACAAGTCCGACGACGTAGACTCCGAAAGTGGTAGGTGTGTTGTATAAGGAATCTTCTTGGGCGTGGTTCCGGTAACTCAAGTATCCGGGAAGTTGATCTGTATCGCGCTGGAGTAAATCATTTCGAATGATGACGACCGTTACACCAGCCGGACCAGCATTTTTCTGAGCGCAGGCAAAGATCATTCCGTATTGCTGGAGATCGAGTGGCCGGCTGAGAAAGTCGCTGGATGCGTCACATACAAGAGGGACGTTGCCCGCGTTGGGTTCTCGAGCAAATTGCACGCCCTGAATCGTCTCGTTCGATGTGAAATACACATAGGGCGCCGCCGGATTTCCGGTAGGACTATCTGGCGGTGGCAAACGATCATAATTGGTGTCCCCGCCTTCCCAAACTGCTTCAGCTGGCCCCATACGGCGTGCTTCCACAAGTGCCTTGCTGCCCCAACTGCCCGTCACAATATATTCTGCCGGACAACTGGCACCGGAGAGCAAATTCAGTGGAACCATCGAGAACTGCAAGCGGGAACCACCCTGAAGAAATAAAATTTGATAGTTGTCAGGAATCTGCAACAACCGACGTAGATCGTGTTGGGTTTGGGATAGAATCTCACGAAACGTAGACGTGCGGTGGCCCAATTCCAGGATCGAACAACCTGCACCCGGCAAGCAGATCATATCACGACTTACCTGTTCCAACACCGGTAAAGGTAAAACGGCAGGTCCGGGCGAGAAATTGTAGACGCGTTCAGTCATCTTGGAGCAGGACACGGTGCATGTGAACTGGTTCAGTCTTTAGCAGCACCGATTTTACCGGTTTCTAACTCCCATTAGAAGGGTCATGGCGAGCCAGGTTCGATAATGAAAGGATCGAAACTGTCCCAAAACCCGTTGTCAGCGAGTGTGTACTAGCTGCGGGTGCGTTTGCGACGAAAATTATGCAGGAAAAGGAAAGGCTCAGTTGATTCAATAGAAGGTGTGTTCCCGCAGTGTTCTCGTCAGAGGATTGGGCCTGGCAGGGAACACTCGAACACACGGCACGAAGTGGATTTAGATTGAGTCTGCCGATATCAATAAGATCTAGGTACCCAGGGCCTGGAGGCGACTCGGGTAGTCGCTGTCGAGTTAGGTGCAGTCGTGACCCCAATCATATTCTGCAGTGACGCGACCCGTTCTCCGACGTGCGGTTGCAATGAATTCAGCTCGAAGGACCTTTGGTAGTTGGCCAGGGCTTGTGCGTAGTCTCCTGTCTCTTCTCGCAGCTTGGCCAATGCTGTCCAAGCTCGAGCACTGTTCGTGTCGACGGACAATGCTTCTTCCAAATATCGCACCGCAGTCTCCTTGTCGCCGAATTCATCGTACAGGCGAGCCACTTCGACTTTGGCATCAGCCAGTTTCGGTTGTCGTTTTTCCCAACCTTTCAACAGTTTAAAAGCACTTTCAGGACGACCGGTTTCCACCAACAGCACTGCCAATCCACGATAAGCGTCCTCATGATTGTGATTGTATTGCAATGCCTGGTTGTAAGCGATTTCGGCTTGGCTCAGGTAGGAAGTGTCCTGATTGCGTTTGCCGAGTTGATAATAAGTCGAAGCCAGGTTGTAATAGCCGTCAGCATCTTCAGGGCGACGATTGATTGCTTGTTCAAATTTTTGAATGGCTGCCTGGTGTTGCCCCTGTTGGTACAACTTTACACCCTGCATGTTGTGTCCGCGCCCGGCTACTCCACAACCACCGCACATGGAAATGGCCCAACCTAAAACAATCAGTGGGAAATATCTTAAACCATGGGTAGCTGACGGCAGATAGGCCTGATGCTTTGTTTTGTAAGTCACGGCGCACCTTGTCAATTGAGGAGCGGATGGTTTCTAGATTTCGGGTCACCAACCGGTCAGTGGCGTCCGGGAAACGAATGCCTAAAGTGATTGGTCATCCACTTGGATTTGCCGATCCGATCGACCCGGCGTGAAGTGGCTGGAGAGAGTAACCGTTGAGCGGCGCTAGAGCAAGGCGAGAATCGGAACGTGTCGGCGCACGCAGTGATAGCAATGCGCCGCTCACGGTCCGATGCCTGGAGACCTATATGGTCTCAGTTATGGTCTCAGTGAAGGTGCTATCAACGCTGGTTTGGATATCTACCGAATGGACATCTACGATCAGAGGAAGTTCGCTTAGATTTTTCTTCTCATAGCCCAGCTTGCGAATAACTTCTAGAATCTCACTGCATGTGGGGAACATCCGCCCGTTTGCTCGCTTGTACGCGTCCAAAGCGTGCATGAATTCTATTTCGTCATTGGAATAATCGCGTTCACACGTGGTCGGATCGATCTGACGTCTTCGAGTTACCTTACGTCGATCATCCGATCGGCGCTCTTCGTTCACGTCGACGTTCTGCTTGCGTCGATCTTCGCCCATTCGGCGCGCGTCAGTCGATCTCCGGTCAATTTGGACTTCATCATCTGTCTTCGCAGTCTTTTTGGCCACGGATGGTACCTCCACTTGGTGAGCAGGAGATGTCGAACGGGCTTGTGGCCAAAACACACCCTCGGGATCTGGAAAACCAATCATGGATTTGCCAGATGTGCTTTACCACACTGCCCAGGGCAAATCCGTTTACCTGCAGCCAGGTCGCTGGCGGCTTGTAAAGTACATCGGAGATTGAGACTGCAAAACTGCAGCAATCAGGAAGGATGTACGGATTTGGTAAAGCCAACGGAAAGTCGAGGTTTTCCGTAAGAGCTAAAAATAGCGGCTTACCCGATCAAGTGGCGATTCAGACCGCACGATCGACACGACCCAGCGCATCAACCGCTATGTTGACAGGTTTTGGTCCGGCTTACCTGCCATATTGGCGACTTCGAAGAACGGGCGATTCGAATTCGCTGCCCTGGCCAGCTTGCAAACTTACCCACATGGATCCGCTGCAGGCTGGTGGGGATTGGTTGAAGCGAACTCGAGTGGCTCCCCAGTTCACGTTGAAACATCGTAAGCGGTAAAACCGTCAAAACGGGAGCCTCTATGAATGGATGACGGTATTGCGCAAGCCTTGCGACTTACTAGGGGTGGATGGACGTGTGCAACGTTGTAGCGGTGTTTCAACGTATGTGTCAGTTGTGAGCCGAAGGCCTAACCTCCGATTGGAATACACGCACCAGGAGTGTTGAGAGTCTTTTCGCCGTTTTGCCAACACGTGGAAATAGATGAAGCCTTTCCGTACTCGTATCTAGCATGAATACCGAAATGGCTCCGAGGCGAGTTGGAGGCTATCCCTTGGTGAAGAGTCGCTTGAGCGTGTCCTGAGCTGCTTCGCGACTGCTCTTATGCTTTTGACCTTTGGTCGAATCGGGCAATTTACCGAATTCTTTCTTACCCTGGATCTTTTTTGCTGTCGTTGAGGCATCCGAAGACGACTCTTCACTTTCTTGATCAACCGTTGCATCGGCCTTAGAATTCTCACCACTTTTTTCTTCAAGCTTGAATTGGCGAGTTTCCGGGTCTCTTAAACGTTCGTCCCGTTCCTCCTCATCCACTTCTTCTAACCAAGAACTTATGTCGAACCCACTGGCCGAATTCTCAACCGTTCGCTGAACGACATCGGACATGTTTTCGACCTTGGGACGCTTTGCATTACCTTGCTCAATCAAAACCTCGAACTCAAGGGGACCTACTTTGACATGGTCGTTTGCCTGGAGCCCCTGTTCTGCATTGATGCGATTCCCGTTGACGTAAGTCCCATTTTTGCTTCCCAGATCTTTCACGAGTACCTGAGAATCTGTGACGGTTATGAGGCAATGTTGGCGGCTGATGATGTCTGTTCGGGGTCGCAGGTCGCAGCCCTCACCGCGGCCAATGAGCATCTTGTTGCCTTGGATTGGCAGCAACTTGCCCGTTTTGGACCCCTTGAGCACTTTAAGTTTTACCCACATGTGACTTCCCCAGGCACTTCAGCATGCTGTGAAACAGCTAGCCGTTTGTCGTGTCTGTTCATCGTGGGGCAAAACAGCTGTTTGCCTATGCACAACAACCCAGACACTTAAACACTAGCGTCTACACGCACGTTGCGTTGTGGCAATTCCTACGTCGGGTTCTACAACCCGGCGGTACACATCTGTCCCTTGGACACAAACCTACTTCCGCAATGCGCAACCGCCAATGCCGCAAGCAATGATTAAGGAGTGGAGTATGGCCAACTGTTGGATAGTGCGAGTAGTAAAATAAGAATTAGGCAACAGTCACAAAGTACGTGGCTCACTCAACTCCAGTGCCGAGGCGACAGCCTCATCGATAAGTTAGATAACTTGTCTGATCCATGCGGTACTTGGAAAGAAAAGTCACCCACCTTAATGTTTCATTATAACAGACCTGGGTCCTTTCGTCAAAGGTCCCAGGTCTGTTTTTTTATCGTCGTCTGGTCCAATGCACGTGGCCGAACCTTGAGTTGGCAAAAGACTTTGCCCAATCCGTTTCTTGAGAGGTGAGTTTTCCTGATTCAAAATGGCATTCCAAGTCTTTTTCCAAGGCGGAAGTCCATGTGTTGAGGAGATCTAGCGCCGGGATGTGGATTCCCGAATTGGATCGAATTCCGGGCAATTCTGGGGCAAATGAGGACGATTCCAACAGGACACTGCCGTGCTGCAACAGGCACCCTTTGTGTCGCCGTTGAGCGCTTCCGGCGATTTTTATCGTTCCCAATACGACATCTCCCGCAGCTCTTCTTTGAAAGCAAAGAAACGGTTCATTGCCGCGTGGCCCGGTGGTCTTGGCCTGCCACAACTGACAGGGAACTCCTCGTTTTGCCAACTGTTCGATTAAGGTGCTGTGGAACAGGTCATAATAGTCCTCGACGTTGCGGCTTAACCGATTCTTTACAGTTGTCACAAAGCTATAGGTAAGCTCATGGTGGTGCAGGATCGCTCCTCCACCCGTCGAACGACGTACCACAGGACATTGGTTGCTCGACGTATGCTGCGAACGTTCCTCATATTGCTGAAAATAGCCTAGCGACAAAGTCGGCTTGTCCCACTGATAGAACCGTAGTGTGGGAACAAAACTTTCGTGTGCTGCAGATTGCAAAAGCGCTTCGTCCACGGACATATTCCAAATGCCGTCACCAGCGGAATCAATGATCAGGCGAAATGGAGCCATGGCAACTTTGGGCCTAAGAATTTCTGGAGTATTTGACCAAGTGCGTTTTGCGTGTGTTCGTAGTGGCAGGACGCTAGCCTAGGAATGTTTTTTTCCAGATAACGAACTCTTCCCGAGGTAGGGTGAAGAAGATAAAACAAGTGGTATGGAGCTTGCGCCGTTCTGCTACACCATCTTCAAATACACTCAAGACAGAACAGTACACGGGCGCATCGCGTTAAGTCTCCACCCATTTAAGTACTGGTTTGCGTGCGGCTTGAACTTCGTCCGGGCGGCTGACTGGCGTGGAATGTGGTGCTTCGTGCAGCATGTCTTGGGACTCCTCGGTGATGCGAAACAACGATTCCGCAAATCGGTCCAAAGTTTCCTTGCTCTCCGTCTCTGTTGGTTCGATCATGATTGCTTCCCCTACGGTGAGAGGGAAATAGACGGTGGGGGCATGAAATCCATAATCGAGCAGACGCTTGGCGATGTCCATTGCTGAAATTCCTTGTTCCGCTTTCAACTTGGAAGCCGAGGCGACGAATTCGTGCATGCAACGATCACCTTGATTGACTGGCAAAAAGTGACGCACTCGAGACAACAAGTAGTTGGCGTTTAACACAGCGTTTTCGGACACTCGTCTTAAACCATCGGGTCCATGCGTCTGCAAATAACAATAAGCTCGAATGAGCACACCTACGTTGCCAAAGAAGCTACGTACTTGCCCAATGGCTTGTGGACGGTCGTACTCCAAGACATACTCTTCATCGCGCCGAGACACGATTGGTGAGGGAAGGTAAGGGGCAAGTTCGTCATTCACACAGATTGGTCCCGCTCCAGGTCCGCCACCGCCATGAGGTCCACTAAACGTTTTGTGGGGGTTGAAATGCATCATGTCCGCTCCGAAATCACCCGGGCGTGTGATTCCCAAGATGGCGTTCATGTTAGCACCGTCCAGATACACTAACCCTCCATGCCGGTGAACCTCTTCCGTTATCGTTGCAATCTGAGGCTCAAACAAACCCAACGTGTTGGGATTGGTGATCATCAACACACCGACTTGTTCGTCCAATTTGGAACGCAAATCGTCTAAGTCCACCATGCCGCTTGGGAGACTTTTGACGGTAATGGTCTCGAACCCGGCCATACTGGCGCTGGCTGGGTTCGTTCCGTGAGCGCTGTCGGGCGCCAGCACTTTTGACCGTTGCTGACCAGTATCACGGAAATAGGCGGCCGCGACCAACAGAGCTGTCAATTCACCATGAGCACCAGCTGCGGGTTGCAAGGAAACCGCAGGTAAGCCCGAAATTTCTGCCAACATTTCCTGTAGTTCGTGGAGTAGCTGCAGCATCCCTTGGATCGTTGATTCGGGCTGATAAGGATGCAAATCATAAAAGCCTGGCAACGAAGCCAGACGTTCATTCCGCTTGGCATTATACTTCATGGTGCAGGAGCCAAGCGGGTAGAAGTGCGTGTCTACTGACATGTTCCAAGTGGACAGATTCGTAAAGTGCCGGATCACATCCGGTTCCGGCAATTCTGGCAGCGGTAGAGGTTCTGTCGCAAGATATTCTCCCGGCAAACAGTCCTCTACATTTCGTTCCGGCACGTCACAGTCGGGAAGCCTCGCACCGCCACGCTGTGGCTTGGAGAGCTCGAATAACAATTGAGTGGCTTGTGTGTTACGCATGGGTGGTTGCCGTTTCTGAATTGGCACTGGCCAACTGCTTGACCAGTCCGTCAATTTCCTGTTTGGTTCGCTTTTCGGTGATTGCGACGAGAAAACAGTCTTCCAAATCGGGGTACCAACGCCCTAACGGAATGCCTGCCAAGTACCCTTGCTCACACGTATCCTCCAGCAGCCGAGCCACTTCACCACGTCGATCGCGCACCACGAATTCTTTGAAAAATGGCTGCTGAAATGCCAACTCAAATCGTTCGTCCATCGTAATGCGGTCTGCAGCATAGTGCGACTTTTGCAAACAAAGATAGCCCGCATCACGCATCCCCCGAGGACCCATCAACGACAAATAGATTGCCGCACGCAAAGCGAACAAGCCTTGGTTTGTACAGATGTTACTCGTTGCCTTTTCTCGCCGTATATGTTGCTCTCGAGTTTGTAGTGTCAACACCCAACAGCGACGGCCTGAACGATCGACCGTCTGCCCGGCGACTCGCCCCGGCATGCGTCGTACGAACTGGTCACGACAAGCCAGAATTCCCAGGTAGGGACCACCAAACTGCATTCCTGTCCCCAGTGACTGCCCCTCTGCCACCACCACGTCAGCACCCAAGTCGCCCGGGCGCCGCAGTGTCCCAGCGCTCAACGGGTCGAATGCCACAACTAACATCGCGCCGACCGCGTGAGCCATCTCGGCAATGGCACGTACATCTTCGACGCAGCCGAAGAAATTCGGATATTGGATCAATACACACGCCGTCTCCTTGGTAATCTGAGACGAGACTTCTAGCGGCGATATTATTCCGTTCGTACCAGGCGTGGTGATCAACCGTGTGTTCAAGTTCTCCAAGTACGTGGCGACGGTCTGGCGATACTCCGGGTGCACGGTATCCACAGTCACCACATTGCCGTATCGTCCGGTGGCAGACATACACATCAAGATTGCTTCCGCAACAGCGCTCCCGCCGTCGTACAGGCTGGCGTTGGAAACATCCATGCCGGAAAGAGCGCAAATCAATGTTTGGTACTCAAACATCACCTGCAGATTGCCCTGACTGACTTCAGGTTGATACGGGGTGTACGATGTAAAAAACTCACCACGAGAGGCGATCGCGTCCACCGCAGCCGGCACGAAATGATCGTAACTCCCCCCTCCCAAAAAGCAGACCTTTTCGCCTGAAGGAGCGTTCTTGCTGGCTAAGCGAGACAAATGTTGCGTCAGCTCTAACTCACCCATCGCTGGCGGAAGATTCAGTTCACGTTCCAGTCGAATCTCGGGCGGAATAGAGGTAAACAAGTCGGCTATCGATTCCACGCCGATTGCCTGGAGCATCTGCTGGACGTCTTCTGTAGTATTAAATGAGTATGGCATGAATACTGTTTTCTATCCCTCCTCGGAGCACTGTTTCTGGTACGCGTCAAAATTGAGCAGTTGATTCAGATTGCTATCATTCGTCAGCTTGATCTTGATGATCCAGCCCTTTCCATAAGGATCTTGGCCGAGAGTTTCCAGTTCGTTCGGCAAATCCGTGTTAACTTCGATGATTTCGCCTTCTACTGGACTGTACAAGTCACTCACCGCTTTTACCGATTCCACTTCGCCGAAGGAACCACCGACGGTGACCGCTTGGCCTGGATCAGGCAGCTCAATGTAAACCAGGTCTGTAAGCGCCTCGACCGCAAAAGCAGAGATCCCCACCGTGGCAATGGTGTCATTGTCATTCGCCGCTAAATGCACCCATTCATGTGTTTCCGCAAACAGCAATTCTCCCGGATTCATGATCGTCCTCTCGATGATATCTACGTTTTTGTTGTCTGTTTTCGTTGATAAAAAGGTAGCTTCACGATACTCGCCGGCACTTGGGTTCCACGGATATTGACGAGCAATTCTGTTTTCAGGTTGGCATAAGTAGGCTCTACATAGGCCATGGCAATGGGGCGTTCGAACGTTGGCGAGAAAGTACCACTGGTAACGTTCCCTACCTCGTCCCCCGTCACAGTCAACACTTGGTAACCTTCGCGCGGCACACGCTTAGACTCCAGCGAAATCCCCACGCGGCATGCTTGTTGGTGATTTTGTGAAAAGCCAGCCAGCGCTTCGTGTCCAGTGAATGCGCGTCCTTTTAGGTCGACAGCAAACCCCAAACCGGCCTGATAAGGATTGATCTCTTCGGAGAGTTCGTGTCCGTATAACGGCATAGCGGCCTCCAGACGCAGTGTGTCCCTGGCACCCAATCCAGCCGCGATAGCGCCCACGTCTTGGCCCCGCTCCAACAACTCGCTCCACAAGTGCATCGCATTCGTAGTGTCGAGGATCAATTCAAATCCGTCTTCTCCGGTGTAACCTGTCCGACTGACTAAGGTTTCCACACCACACACCTTCACACGACGACAACAGTAATATCCTAAGTCGTTTACCGTGGAAGGCCCGGTCGCTTGCTCGGTGGTGGATGTTTCCACAACCGGTTCCAGCAGGTCGACCGCTGCCGGACCCTGTACCGCGATCATCGCGGTGTCTAATGTCTGGTCCTCGAGATCCACCTCCATCTTGTCGGCATAGGAGTTGATCCATTGCCAAATCTTTTCGCGATTTCCAGCATTGACCACGAGTAAAAAACGTGGATCTTTTGCGCCTGCCAAACGGTACACCAGCACGTCATCGAGGATGCCTCCATCCTGTTGGCAGACGAGCGAATATCGGATACGTCCTTCGGCGAGTCCTGATGTGCTACGGGTCAGCAACGTTTCTAGAAACGGAACGGCTGCTGGTCCGGTAATCTGAAATCGTCCCATGTGAGACACGTCGAACAGGGTGACCCGCTGTCGCGTGGCGAGATGCTCGGTGACGATCGACGTGTACTGCACAGGCATCAACCAGCCGGCGAAATCCACCAGTCTGGCTCCGTGCGCTGCGTGCCATTCATGAAGTGACGTTTGTGACAGGGTAGTACTGGTCAAGGCGCAAAGTCCTATTTATGTGTCCTGGTTCAGTGTCCTCGTTGCTGGAGCTGAGGGCAGTCAACCGGCGCCTGCCCAACACGGGCGAGAAATATCGCCGAGATGCAACCGTGAGAAGCATTTCTGGCAAGAATTCATCCGTGTTGGACTACAACCGCGACGCCCTGCGCCGTCAGGTTGGGTCAAGCAAACACTCGCTTGGGGGACAACGGTGCTGGCCAAATCCCTAGGAAAAGGACCACAACAAATTGTATCGCTTGACGTTTGACTTTCCAGGGGCGAACCTGAGGAGAAGAGGCAAATCTTTACGATTTCCTTGCACTACTTGCTTGTCAAGATAAAGGGCGTCATTAATAAGTTCATCTTGTGACTGACAAAGAGATTTAGCAGGTTTAGCGTAACCTCGACATTCTGGATTCATCGACCATGGTTGTGTCACGTCAGTCATGGAGGCCTGAAAACTGTTTCCCCCGTCATACACTCCTCAAGGTCGTACTGCCTTTAGCGCCGTACCGCACCCAGGTTCCTGGGGCACTTGGTAGTGGCCAGCTTCAACTAAAGCAGGGTGGACGAAATGCCCGCGCAAATGGGGAATGTACTCGAGGAACAAACACTCGTGGTCCAGCGCTATATGATTGAACAGCACCAGATGCTGGTGGATTTGGCCCATGTCGCCAACGTGGGGTACCACTCGAAGTCCGAACTTCTTGGCCAGGATGGTCACAGCCAGGTATTCGCTGATTCCCGCCAAAGTCGAGCGAGAACGAATGCGTCGATCGGAGTTTGCATCCAAGTATCGTTCGCAATATCTGGCAACAAAATCTTTTCAGACGCGTTGAACGACCAATGCGGCTGCCAATTTGCGCCCTGAACGATCCACCGACCGATCACTTTGATTTGCTGGGCCGACAATTGCTTTCCTGAATCGGTCGGCGGCATCCGCTGGTCTGGGTCGGCCGTGGTAATACGTTCCATCAGCATACTGGCGGAAGGATCATCCGGCGAAATCACCGCGAGCGCTCCGTTCGCTGTGTCCAATCTTAAGTCGGCCCGACGGGCGTGCTCGTCGGGACCATGACAAGCGAAACAATTTTCGGAGAGGATGGGCCGCACGTCTCGATTGAAGACGATTTCCGTTGAGATGGCAGACGAAATTTTTTCTGCAGCACCTGGCATGGCGTAACAACACGCGAGCAAGGTGGCAAACATTCGAGGTAGCGTTCGATGAGCATTGCTTACCATGGCGGATACGGCAAAGGTGGCGTCGCGGAGCAACGACGCAGCCCTTTTCGATTTGTCCTGTGGCAAGTAACGCGCAGCGCAAGATAGATGTCCAATTCTTGTAACCGCTTAGGCGTTGCGGAGCAAGTGTCATTATCCCCAGCCCGTTATGTGTCATCCTGAGGGTGCCGGGCAGCGACCGGGCACACAAACGCAGCTTGGGTTGGTGTTGGTCGTTGTCCGCAAAGCATTGTAGCTGATATTGGAGTGGCGCCGGTGCTGCCGGGAGAAAGCGTCTGCCATGCCGGATGGCGTGTGCCGTTCTGCTTGAAAGGTGGATTATTTCCGACGAGACGTTCGTGGCGAGGACTTTTTTTTCTGCGTTTTTGCAGTTGGTCGCTTCTTTCTTTTGGATGGTTTACGCTTCTGTTTGGCTGGGGAGCGTTTTTTCCCCGCAGAAGCCTTTTTCTTCGAGGAATCCTGCTTTCGTTTGGTCGGGCGATCCACAAACGCCAGGTCAAGCAGCCGGGCATCCAAATCGACGTGTGCGATGGCGACGCGCACGGCATCCCCCAACCGGAAAACGTTGCCGCGGCGGTTTCCCATCAAGCTATGGCTGGCACGGTCGAACCGGTATCGATCGTCATCCAACGACTGAATAGGAACGCGACCTTCGGCGGGCAACTCGACTCCCCTGGCGAAAAAACCGTAATCTTCGACGCCGGTAATCACTGCATTGAGAGTGTCACCGATGCGCGTGCTGAGATAATTCAACAGCTTCAGCTTTGTCAACTCACGTTCCGCCTGTTCAGCACGTTGCTCGCGTTGCGAACAGTGTTCACCTTCGACCATGAGCTGACCGAGATCCTGTGGCGGCCGGCGGTTGCGAAAAACGGCATCCAAAAGACGATGCACTGTCAAATCCGGATAGCGGCGAATCGGTGACGTAAAGTGACAGTAATGGTTACTAGCCAAAGCGAAGTGGCCAGTGGACTGAGGGCTGTAGATCGCTTTTTGCATACTTCGGAGAACCGCATAGTTAACGGCCGATTCCTGTGGGGCGTCCTTGACTTCTTCCAACACTCGCTGCAATTCGAAACGATTGCGCATTGGCGTACATTCGATTCCCAATTCTCGGACAAACTGGGTGAGTGCCTTGAGCTTTCTGGGACTTGGCGGCTCATGGATACGTCGCAAAAATAACCACTCTCGATCGCTAAACAGTTCGGCGATGGCTTCGTTGGCAGCCAGCATGAACTCTTCGATAATTTGATGCGATTCTGTATGTTCGACCAAATGGGCACCGCAGACACGACCTCGTTTATCTAGATCGATCTTCGTCTCCGGTAACGACATTTCCAAAGACCCTCGCTGCAAACGACGTGATCGCAGGATCTTTGCCAGTTCGTGCATGTGGCCCAACAGCTCATGGACTGGAGCAGATAGTTTTCGTTTCCATTGGGAACGGTTAGCCAGATAATCATCGACTTCCTCATACGTGAACCGCCGGCAGCTACGGATCGCGCCGTGGCACGGTTCGGTGTTCACGCGAGTACCATCGGGCGTAAACTCGATAAAAACACTTTTGGAATAACGCACTCGATCGGGTTGTAAACTTGCCAGGTTGTTTGAAATTACCTCTGGCAGCATAGGGATCACACGGTCCGGCAGGTAGACGCTGGTCGCGCGATCTTTGGCTTCGTTGTCCAGTGCACTACGTGGTTTGACAAAATGCGATACATCGGCGATGTGGACTCCCAGTCGCCAGTGGTCACGCTCTATTCGTTCCAACGAAATTGCGTCATCAAAGTCCCTCGCGTCAGACGGGTCAATGGTAATCACGGTTAGGCCAGTAAGATCAACTCGGTCTGGCCCAATGGTTTCATCGAAGGCTTCTGCTTGCTGGCGAGCCGCAGCCAGTACCGATTCCGGGAATTCGTCTGGTAGTCCGAATTCACGAATGATGGTCAGCGTGTCGACGCCGGGTGCTCCGGGCGCCCCGAGTACTTCAGTAATGACGCACTCACCCGCACGTGCATGCGTCGGGAAGCGTACCATTTCGATCACGACTTTGTCGCCTGGCTGAGCCCGTTTGGTGCTGGCATCTCCAGCCGACACGGGCTCGACGAAAACTCCACCGTCTACCAACACCACACTTTGGCCAGCATCCGTTTCGTAGGTTCCGACAAATTGGTGAGTGGCTCGTTCCACCACCTCGACGATCTCGCCGCGCACTTTTCCGAATGCGCCTCGGGCCTTTTGTAGCTTGACCAAGACGGTATCGCCGTTGGCGGCATCCATGGTTTCTTTGGCAGGAACATAGATGTCTTCTACGGTATCACGCCCCATGCCGGTGGGGCGAACGAAGCCAAAACCTCGCGTGGTGCGGCGGAAAGTGCCGGTGACATGATTGCGTGGGCCACGACTGCCTATGGGCTGTACCAGATGCTTGGCACCGTAAGTCAGCGTGCCTTCCTTGTTGAGTCGCTTTACAAGGCGCTTTAATTCACGTTGTTCGTCTTCGTCCAGACGGAGCCGCTTTGCGATCACTCGTGGTTTCACAGGGTGATAACCTGCACGGTTGACGAACCGCAGCAGACGTGATTCCAGCGAGTCCCTGTCCATGATGGTTTGCGTAACAGCCGGCCTTTCTTGACCTGACTCGCTCAGTTCCCCCGTCCCTTGAACAGTTTTCGTCCCAGATTGGCTTGGTACGACGTCCATTGGTTGTCAGAATTCGGGTCGTCGTGAATGATTTGGGCAAAACTTTGCACTTTGGAATCCAGGCTGTCGAGATAGTGCAGGGCAATTGCTTCCAAGGTCATGGGTAGTTTAGGACTGCCATACTCATAAGTTCCATGATGGCTGACGATCATGTGTTTTAGCTGCAATACCAAGTCTTGGGGGATCGGTTCCTCCGCCATCATATCGGTTTCGCGCACCTTATCGTCCAGCATGTTCACCCCGATCGTCACGTGTCCAATCAGTTGGCCTTCGTCGGTGTACTCCATATCGGGTCCGTCTGATAACTCTATGGTTTTACCAATATCGTGTATGAATGCACCTACCGTTAGCAATTCGGCATCCAGGTCAACATAATGCTGTCCCACAAACTGGGCGAGTTCCATGAGAGTGACGACATGTTCTAGCAAACCACCTCGGTATGCATGATGGATTTTGATGCCAGCCGGCGTCTGAGTAAATCGCTCCATGAACTCTTCGTCCACAAGAAAACATTCCACTAGATTCCGCAGATGGATGTTCTTAATTCCTTGGACGATCTCCTTTAAACGCCCCATCAGCTTTCCTAAGTCACAACTTCCTGTATGCAAGAAGTCCGCTTCATCCACCGTGACGGCTTCCACACGCTCGATCTGCGTAGCGATCACCTGGATGTTGCCATTATAGAGCTGAGCCGTGCCGTCTATGTGAACGAAATCGCCATTTTGAAAACTGCGATAGATACGGTCGTTCGCGTTCCACAACATGGCTGTTATCGACCCGGTTCGATCCGACAATTGGACTTGGAGGTACAAATTGCCATTCCGGTTAGGGCGAAGTTGTTTACCCGACGCCCGAAAAACTTCGTCCACTTGAGTTGCGTCAGTCAATTCACTAATAAAACGGCGCGACACGAATCGGACCTTTCCGAACGAGAATAAAACGGGACCCTCACGGAACTCATTTTGGAGCCCCGACTGTTGCCGATTCTAAAACAACGGCCGCATTAGGGGAACGAGGTATCTGGGTTTTGAGCCTTTTAGGCGCCAATTGAAGACCTTGCTCGGGCGCAGGCGAAGGACTTACAATAGCTCCGTCTCCTGGACCTGGTAGCGTACTTCAAACCTCACGATTCCAATCGCCAAACACGAGTTTACCCTTCTATGGCCAAAAAACCCAAGCATGCCATTAGCCCGACACGCAACGAAGATTATCCCGAGTGGTACCAGCAAGTCGTCAAAGCTGCGGACCTAGCCGAACTTTCGGACGTCCGTGGATGCATGGTGATAAAACCCTGGGGTTATGCGATTTGGGAGAACATCCAGAGCACACTCGACCGGATGTTCAAAGAAACGGGCCATGAAAATGCCTATTTTCCTCTGTTTATTCCCCTCAGCTACCTAGAAAAAGAAGCTGAGCATGTCGAAGGGTTTGCCAAAGAGTGTGCGGTGGTGACCCATAGCCGTCTGGAGCCTGGTGCCGACGGCGGTCTGGTTCCCACGTCGCCGCTCACAGAGCCGTACATCGTACGTCCGACCAGCGAAACGATCATTGGACACATGTACGCCAAATGGGTCCAGTCGTATCGTGACTTGCCGATCCTCATTAACCAGTGGGCCAATGTCGTTCGCTGGGAAATGCGTACTCGTATGTTCTTGCGCACTGCGGAATTCCTCTGGCAAGAAGGCCATACCGCACACGCGACGCAGGAAGAAGCGATGGAAGAAACAATCAAGATGCTTGAAGTCTATGCTGACTTTGCCGAGAACCACATGGCGATGCCTGTGATTCAAGGTGAAAAGACCGCAGCAGAACGTTTTCCTGGTGCCGTATCTACATTTAGCATCGAAGCCATGATGCAAGATCGCAAAGCGCTTCAAGCTGGCACATCCCATTTTCTAGGACAGAATTTCTCACGAGCGCAAAATATAAAATTCCAAGATCAAAACGGAGAAGAACAATTCGCCTGGACAACTTCCTGGGGCGTTTCCACTCGACTGGTCGGCGGACTTATCATGACACATAGCGATGACGATGGACTTGTTCTACCTCCGCGCCTTTCGCCGTTACACGTTGTTATCCTGCCGATCCTCCGCGGAGATGCCGATTCCGCAAGCGTGATGGAGTACTGCCACACCTTAAAGCAGCAACTGACCGCGCAGTCATTCCAAGGCCAACCTATTTCGGTCAAAGTCGATGACCGAGACCTCGGTGGAGGTGTGAAATCGTGGCAGTATGTGAAACAGGGAGTTCCACTACGAGCCGAAGTGGGGCCGCGTGATGTGGCGGCGAATAAAGTATTTCTGGCCCGACGCGACACGGGCGAAAAACAAGGAGTCGACCGTGATGAATTCGTTAAAACGATAGATACACTACTCGAAGACATCCAACAATCGTTGTTCCAAAAAGCCTTGCAAATGCGACAAGATAACACCCGTCATATAGATAACTTGGACGATTTTCGAGATTATTTCTCAGCGCAAAATCGCGACAAGCCAGAAATCCATGGTGGCTTTGCTGTCTGTTCGTGGCAGGAAGATACCGCCGTTGACGAGTTGCTCAAGGAACTCAAGGTGACCATTCGTTGCATTCCACGCGATGCAGACCAGGATCCGGGAACGTGCATTTTTACGGGTAAGCCCGCACAAGCGAAGGCTGTTTTTGCCAAGGCGTATTAAAAATCAGTGTGCCGTATTGTTTTTAGACGCACCGTTTCAATGACTAAGGAATCAATCCGATTGCCTAACGACGAGTGGCAAAGAGGTCGTACCGTGCCGTCGCCAGCGTCATTGGTGATTCGTATTTCGACATTCGTTGGACATTAGATGGTGTCGTCATTCCAAAACAGGCCGCGTTAGCCAAGCTCTCGTAAATGCTGCCGGCACTTGTCAAAAAATTCGTGAAAGTCAGCTCGGCGATAATCTGGATAAGTCCAGTCCCGCGGTTGCCAACACCGGCGATGGTAATGCAACGTGATTTCTGCGTAGATACCGTCCGCAATGTAGATGCGATGTGCATGGTCCTTCGTCGACGCCAATACAAGTTTGGCCGAAGTTAGATATCCGGGATCCAGATTCAATGGACGCTCCTCGTCGTGCTCTGCGTATTCTGCGTATTCGGATTCCCAGGTATTGGTTTGGTGTTTCCACTGCGGAAGCATTGCCGGGTCCATCAGCCGCTCAAAAGCAAAAAACTGCTTTTGCAAATCGGTTCCCATGGTAGGTTCGTAGTAGTCTGTTTCGACGAAAGAGAATGACGGACTGGTTAACGCGATCGGTCCCCATATGGCTGCTGCCCGTTGCGCAGCCCACTCAATTGCAGACGTGTGGCGACTTATCGCAGCCAGCAATAGTAGTACCGGAAAGTGATCGTTGGTCGAACCCATGATTGATACAATAGCGTCCTTTCAGCTTGCGCATCAAGCGAGAGGACCATCTATTTTATGGAATCCTAGTAGCGGTCCATCAACCGGAGACTGCCTGTAGGGTCACGCATTTGGAAGCGGAACGGTACAATCTGTCCGACAATTGGCGTTCAAACACCACTGAAGACCGGTCGGTTCGCCCTGCTTCACTACAAAACGCAAGGAGACATATCGACAGCAAACGCTGACGCTGCCACGATGGATAGGATCCAGGTAGCCATATTTTCACTTCGCTGCTATCTCGTGGCCTTGACACTTCTTGAATATTTAGCTCAACCAATTTTCCACGGCCAACGAAGTTTTCCATGCAAATATCCTATCTCCTTTGGCTTGTGGTTGGCACGGTCGTTCCCAGCTTGTTGATTAGTTGGTCGGCAACCTTTGCCATTCGCCGATGGGCATTTCGATGGGGGTTGGTCGATCGCCCGGCCACCCCGTCCGACACACACCAGCACAAAACGCACCAACATATCACGCCGTTGGGGGGTGGGATTGCGATCTGGGCAGGTGTCATCGTGACCTTTACCGTGGGACAGCTACTCGTCATTTGGATACCAACAGACGCAAACTTGAGCCGTTATGCACCTCAGTTGCTGTTAGACCATGCCGAGGGTCTGCGCAGCAAGGCGCCTGAACTGTGGTTTTTACTGCTGGCCGCCACGCTGCTGATGGTGTTGGGATTGATGGATGATCTTGTCCATCTCGGATGGCGCGTCCGCCTGATCTGTCAATGTGCCGTCGCTGCCACCGGTGTTTGTCTGTTTGAGCATTGGAAACTGACTGTTTATTTAGACCTTCCCTGGGTCACTGGTGTGCTGTCGATCGTGTGGATCGTGGGTCTGATCAACGCGTTTAACATGTTAGACAACATGGATGGTCTCTCGGCCGGTGTAGCAGCCATTGCCAGTGTCATGCTGGCCGCCACATTGCTGCTGGTCCCCGAACCTGGAAATGCCGGTCCGCAGTTGTTTGTGGCGGCGTTTCTGTTCGTATTGGCCGGATCAGTGATGGGATTCCTTTGGCACAATCGGCCTCGCGCCAAAATATTTATGGGAGATGCGGGTAGTTATTTGGTCGGTTTTTGTATCGGTGTCGCTACGATCCTGGCCACCTTTGCTGGCTATGCGAACTCGTCCAGCCATACCATCCTGGCACCCATTTGTGTGATGGCCGTGCCCTTCTACGATATGGTTTCGGTGATTATCATCCGGCTATATCGAGGCAGTAGTCCATTCGAAGCCGATCGTTCCCATTTTTCCCACCGGCTGGTCGATTTAGGGTTTAGTCGTGCTGGTGCGGTGCTCACGATTTATCTGACAACCTTCATTTGTGGGTTAGCCGGTTTGTTGTTGCATCAAGTTAACGGTCAGGGCGCTCTATTGGTGATGCTACTCGTGTTCAGTATTCTGGTAATGATCGGTATCCTGGAAACCATGGCAAGACAGAAAGTGGCAGCCAGACATGACTCGTCGCAAGACGAAGACTCCGATACATCGCGATAAGCCCGCCGGGTCCTTACCGAGAACCGGCGTAGTGAAAGCCCAAACTCAATCAGCCAGATTGAGGCAGTTCCTACTGGCAGCATTGGTCGCAGTCTATGTGGCCACGCCTCTATTACCAGGGGAAGCTGCGGCTGATTTTGGCACAGGGCTGCCGCTTGTGATGTTGCTGTGGATCTTGACGCTCATCTGGTTGGCTCAGGGTGTCGTACGTGGGCAGTTGGAAGCTCGTTTCGAGCCTGTGGGAACCGCTTTAATCGTATTGGTGGGTTGGCTGGCAATCAGCGTTGTCATCATGGCGCCTTTGGGGGCTCCTCGCCCTGCCATCAACTCGCTTTGGGAATGGATGGCGTATGTCATCGGTTTTCGCATGATCATTCAGTTGGTGCGCTCGGCTTGTGAGATCCGTGCAATCTGTGCAGTCATGATCAGCTTGGCTGTTGCTTTGTCAATCTTTGGGGCGTATCAATTCGCTGTCAGTCTTCCCCAGCAAAGGGCCGCTTATTTTGAAGCAACTGCCGAACAACGAGCCGAGATCCGGCACGCCGCCGGTGTGTATGCCTCGGAGGGTAGTCCTGCGGTGGAACACTTCGATCAACGATTGGCCAGCGTGGAACCATGGGCCACGTTTGGCTTAGCCAATTCATTGGCCGCCTTCCTGGTTCCTTGGATCGTTGTTGCTGCTGGAGTGCTGATTCAAGTGGTGAATAGCGCAAATGATTCGAAGCGGACCATTGCGGCGATGTCAATTTCCTTGTTGCTGATGGGAACATGTTTACTGTTGACCAAAAGTCGCGCTGGTTGGTTAGCCGTTTTCCTCGGCGGTCTGCTGTTGGGGTCTTTTTGTCATGGCCGTTTGTCGGTTGTTGTGGGACGTGGATTGCTCGTCACGATCTTGGTCGTAGCCTTGTTGATCGTGGCCGCCGTCGGCGTGGGAGGCCTGGATACGGAGGTTTTCAGCGAAGCTCCGAAGTCGTTGCAGTATCGTTTCGAATACTGGCAAGCAACAGGGCGGCTGATTGCTGACCATCCCTGGTTTGGTTGTGGCTTGGGAAATTTCCAGCAGTACTATCTCCAATACAAATTGCCACAAGCGAGTGAAGAAATCAAAGATCCACACAACTTTTTGTTGGAAGTGTGGGCCACAGGTGGTTCTCCCGCTAGTCTAGCACTACTTTTGGTACTGCTGCTGTTATGCTGGTACGCGTTCAGCGATCGTAGCACGGATAGACGGCTGGCCGACAACATCGAAGAATCTGTTTCGACATTCAAAGCTCCATGTGCGATGTCGCACGCGGCCGAATCTTCATGGATTTACGGTGGAGCTTTAGCCGGTCTGGTGCTCGCTTTGCCTGTGTCGATCCTGGGTGGATTTCCCCTGTCCGGGGAATTTTTAGCGGTGGCCGTACTGCCCGGCGTGATTTGCTTGCTGGGCCTTCACGACTGGGTATTGCGTGGTGTTCTTCCTCGCCAATGCGTGGCCATTGCCACTTGCGCTGCGCTCGTCAGCCTGTCCTTTACTGGCGGGATCGGATACCCCGGTGTCGCGGGGTCTATCTGGTTGCTGATGGCGATTGCACTTTGTGATCCTCACCAGTCGGCCGTGATCACGGTCAAGCAATTAGACCGCCGCCGACTGGTGCCTAGTGTTGTCTTGGTTGTCGGGTTGGCTGTCACCTGCTACTGGACCGCTTACCGTCCAGTCCTTAGTAATGCAGACGAGTGGAACGTCAGTCATTGGAGTTCCTTGGCTCATGCAAAATTCGACGAATGGCTTGAAAGTGAAAGCCCTGGTGCATTTGCCACATTCGAAGAGCATGCCGACCAGATGGTAAGCCGCGACGCTCACTCGCCGAACGTCATGCGTCAACTTGGGATGTGGTATTTGTTGGCTGGCCTCAAGTCCGAAGGCGAGGATCACTTTGCAAAGTCAACAGAGTATTTGTTGCAGGCCGTTCAATGGTATCCGAGCAGCAATGCGTTGCACGCGGACTTGGCTTGGAGTCAACATTTGGCCGGCCGAACTGAGGAATCGGCTGTGACTGCTGCTGAAGCACTTCGTCTGGACCAACTTGTCCCACACACAGAACTCAAGTTACAGGCACGTCGTTTGTTCGACGAACCGCCCAACGGAATTCGGCCGGACCTGCAGATCACGCCATCGAATCGGACGGCTGAACAGTGCATGTTGCTTTTGAGTAAAGAATGAAACCGACAGGGCCGGCTCAACCTTCCCGCTGTGTCTCGCCACGTTATACTGTAAATGAGATGCAGTACTACGAAGAAACTTACGTTGCTTTTTCGCAGGAGATCTTACTCGTATGACCGACAAAAAGACATTGCTGGTGATCTTTGCATCGGTGGCCTTGGGTACCATCAGCGCGCTGGCATATACCATGAACGAATTTGTATCCTCCCAGGATGCCCACCTAAGACTGCAGATTCGTGACGGTACTGAGGCAGTAGACCCTGCTGTCGAAGAAGCAATGCCAAAAGTGACGGTTTTGGACGGTACCACATATGACTTTGGAGCCATGCGGGTGAATGCAGAGGAAACACATACTTTTGTGTTTCAAAACACCGGAGACGCTCCTTTGATGATTAAGACCAAATCGACCACCTGTAAGTGTACGGTTAGCCAACTCAAAGAAGACGTTGTGCCGCCAGGTCAAACCCGAGACGTGACACTGGAATGGACACCGAATGGCACGTCGGCCGATTTCAGTCAACGGGCTGAAATCGAGACCAATGATCCTTACCATCCTGTGGTAGCACTTTCCATTCACGGACGGGTGCTGCGAGCTTTGTCTCCCGTACCCCCGGCGATTTCACTCCAACGACTATCTGCAAGCAAAAACGTAACTCGTCGCATTGTCGTCTTTGGCTACGATGAAAGTGGTTTTGAGATAACGGACTATGAGCTTTTGAACGAAAACACCGCCAGCCATTTCCAGGTCGAATTGAGCCTGACACCTACGGCAGAAGAGCTAGCGGTCGACCCCTATGCAAAATCGGCCACTGCCTTACAACTCACGATTCATTCGGGATTGCCTTTGGGGCCACTGCAGCAAAAGATTCGTCTGATAACGACTTCATTGGAGATGCCACATTTGGAGATCCCCATGGAAGGAACGATTGTCAGCGACATATCGATCGTGGGTTCCGGTTTCTCCGATGCGCGAAATCTGCTACGACTGGGTCCGGTCGATGCCCAAAAAGGTATTCGTAAAAAATTGTTTGTGCTGGTAAAAGGACCTCATCGGGACAACATCCAACTGCGTTTAGGAACGATTGACCCGGAAGATGTATTGCAAGTTGAGCTGGGTGACCCCCAACAGGTCAACGACGGATTGGTTCACAAGTATCCCTTATCCATTACGATTCCTCCGGGTAGCCGAGCTGTGAATCGGATGGGAACGAAAACATCCAGCTATGCTGAAATTCATCTTCAGTCGGAACACCCGGAAGCCAAGGACGTGCCGATTTATGTGGGATTCACAATCCAAGGATGAAGTACGGTTGCCCATCTGTCTGGTAAATTCGCATTTGTCTTGGCGGCTTAGTTATTGTGTGTGTCAGGTCTTCTCCGCCTGTCTAGGCATGGCAGCAATTGTTGTGTTTTGCGGATGCGGTTCGTCGACCGAGCGGACCAGTTCGGAACATGCCTCCCCAATGCGCACCGCAACGGAATTGGCCAACACCGATACGAATTCCTCTACGACTAGTAACTCGGTGCCATCCAGCAATGATGAGACGGTAACAGAAACAGTTGAGGAAATGGCTGCCACGGCCTCCACAGATTCCACCTCGCATTCAGTAGGTGGCAATGCCCATGACGTTTCTGCACAAACTGACTCAACCGATCCTTCCCTCTTCAGAAACAGCAGTATTTCGACAGAAAGCTTTGTCGACTGGCCCGCACCTCTGGTCGCCCTGTTCGTGACGGGCCGCCAGCATGGATACATTGAACCGTGTGGGTGCACAGGACTGGCCAATCAAAAAGGTGGATTGGCACGCCGTCATACGGTACTCGAAACCATGCGTGGACTGGGTTGGTCCTCCATCGCTTTGGACGTGGGTAATCAGGTGCGCCGTTTCGGAAAACAACCGGAGATCAAATACCAAACTACCATCAACGGATTGCGGGAGATGAAGTACGATGTGATCTCGTTTGGCCCCGATGATCTACGATTGTCTTCTGACGAAATCCTGGCGGCCGTCATTGCAGACGAAGAAGATGTTCCTTTCGTGGTGGCCAACGTGGACATTGCCGGATTCTTGCCCACCTTTCGTGTCAGCGAAGTGGCAGGACGCAAAATTGGAGTGACGAGTGTATTGGGAAACTCACATCGCGATCGTGTGACCGACGATGATTTGCTGTCTGTCCGCGATACGGCTGAAGCTCTACGCGAGGTTCGGACTGAGTTGGTCAATGCAAGCTGTGATTGGTACGTCTTACTGGCTCACGCTTCCATCGAGGAATCCGAGGAACTGGCAAGAACTTTTCCTGAATTCGACATCGTCGTCACCGCCGGTGGGGCCGGTGAACCAACATACCAGCCTACGGAAATCGAAGGTTCTGAGGCCGTGCTTGTCCAAGTGGGGACGAAAGGTATGTACGCTGGTGTGATAGGTCTCTATGAAGATGCAGCTCAGCCAATCAAGTACCAACGTATTGCCCTCGACGGTACCTGGTCCGACTCGGTGGCCATGCTGCGCTTGCTGGCCGGTTACCAGCAACAATTGGAGGCATTGCAACTGAACGGCTTGGAGCTGCATCCGGTAGTCCATCCGAGTGGGCGTCAATTTGTCGGTTCAGAAAAGTGTGGCGAATGCCATACGAAAGCTTTTGACAAATGGGTCGAAACACCACATTCGCACGCCACCGAGACTTTGGTACACCCGCCAGAACGTTACGAAGTGCCTCGACATTTCGATCCCGAGTGCCTCAGCTGCCATGTCACTGGCTGGAATGCTCAAGGATATTATCCCTACCGATCAGGGTACGTCGAACTGAAAGCTTCTCAGCACCTTCGGGGAAATGGTTGTGAGAATTGTCACGGCCCAGGTTCCAAGCATGTGGCGGCTGAGGAGGGTGAGAGCGATCTCGATGACGATCAGTTAGAAGCACTGCGGGATCAAATGAAACTAGCAATGGCTGACGCCAAAGAGAATTGCCTGCAATGCCACGACATCGACAACAGCCCTGATTTCCACGTCGAAGAAGCATTCGAGAAGGAGTACTGGCCAGCTATCGAGCACATTGGAAAAGACTAAAGCTTGATGGCATTGAATGTTGCTATCGCTTTTCGGCGATGCGATTACCTACCCGCCCGTAGCTCCGCCAAGTGCTGGGCAGTACCGACCAATCGATCCCAGTTTTCATAGATGTATTCGGGTGGGCCACCGATTTGAGATACTACTGTGGCGACGTTTTCGGTCGGTACCATCTCGATGGCATCCCAGGGACATACTAGCAGTTCGTAAGGATTGGTTTTCTTTTGCGGAATGTGAACGCAAACTTCGCAACCCACGCATCGCTCCAAATCGATTTCACACCACTGCTGTGTTCCCTTCACCACGCCACGATCGATCTTGTTCAGCATGATACAGTCGACTGGACAGACTTCCAGACAGGATTCACAGCCCGTACAATTGTCGGCATTGATGACCGCCAATTCCTTAGGAACTTTTTTTCTGGGTCCTTTTTTTGCCATCGTCGATATTTCTTTTTAGTTTATTCGTCTGAAGTCCACTATTTAACTAGCATAGCATGTAACCGCTCCGAGTGCCACCACAGCTCAGCTTGCGGACTGTTCGTGCCTACGAAACATTATTTGTGTTCCACGAAACACCGGTGTGGTGAAATCGCGTCGAGGGATCAGGAAGTCCAGTTGATGCGCTTACAGAATGTCTGCGAGAAGTCTTATAGGTCACAAGGGGTGTCTGTGGTTCGCGGCTATAGGTTTTCCGCACTGCCTACCATCGATACCAGCGACTATCCCACCAAACTCGTCCACGTAATGACCAACCCTACCTGCTAGTACTTCTATCCCCTGATGATATGTCCGCGCCACTTTTGCGGAAAACCTGCAATCCGTACAGTGTTCCATCGCGTAGCACCCGTGCAGGCAGTGAAGCAATCGCAATGTGCACCTGCAAAATCACTGCGTCTATTAAGATCATCCGTTCGTTTCGTCGAATGCGAATAAAGAAACCTCCTACGAGCTTACGAACGAAGTGACAAATCCTGAAAATTAATCAGTAAGACTTAGCCGGTTCTGGCGAATCCGTCGTGTTGAACTCTACCCGTACTTGCGCTGCCTCGGTACGTACGCGCGCCAGATTTGCATTGCCAGGGCGATTCTTGTCTGTCCAGTTCCCGGCTTGCTGGAAGTATTGTGCGGCTTGCTCTTGGGGACCCAGTGCCTGTTGCCATAGCGCCATCGACAGAAAGAAAAGTTCGGTGGCCTGGGGTTCGTTTTCACGCAGGGCGATGGTTTGGTTCAACCATTCGATCGCCTTGCCCCAGTTTCCACTGCGGTACTCAATGATTCCCAAAGTGGTACAGTAACTCGGATTTTTTGGCGCCATTTGATGGGCTTCTCGAGCCCAATGGCCAGCAGCAGCGATGTCACGCAAGGATTCCAGAGAACAGTTAGCCAGGAATCGGGCCAAGCGGTTCAGGTGTTCGGCCGCCGCTGTCTGATTAGCATTTGCGATGTCTTGCCAATACGACTTGGCTCGTTCGAACGCTTCCTGAGCGGCCGCCTCGTCACCGCGACTTAATTGTAACTCAGCATATTGTTTATAGATGGCTGCTGCTGCATCACGAGTGTCGGGACGTAGAGGTTGGTCAAGAATCAACTGGTCCAACGATTCAACCACCACCTGGAACTGCTTAAGAGCTTGATCCAAGCGATCCATTTTGTGCAATACGTGAGCCAGGTTGCCCAGGGCTACTGCCTGACGTTCGGCATAACGAGGTACGTCAGGAAATTTTTCAGCTAGGTCTCCGAAGATGCCAGCAGCCGTTTGGTGTGCGAGTGAAGCATCCTGGTGATTTCCTCGCTCGCTCAGTACTTTGGCTGTCCCGTCAATCGTGACAGCCTTGTTCTCAAAATATCGGGGCAATTTATAGAGGTTGACCAAGTCTTCGTACGAAATCAAGGCTTGTCTGAAAGCAAATTCTGCCTCTTGTGTAAGTCCTTGCCGGTAGAATGCCCAGCCCTGATTGTTGAGTGTGGCTGAGAGATTCTCACGATATGGTTGCACATGTCGCAGGATATTACTGAGAACCGTATATCCTCTGACGGCAACCTCATATGCAGCTAACTGCTCCTGATATCGGCCCAACATGCCCAACGCGCTTGCACGCTCCAGACTAGCGGTGGCCACCACTTCCCTGGCATCCACATTATCCATATCTGTTTGGACCAACCGTTGAATTTGCTCTGCGCTGCCTGTAGTAGGATCGACCTCCATTGTCTTCTGGATAACAGCTTCACCATTGCGAATGGCCATGTCGAATTCCTCGAGCGCCTGTTCGTAATGACCAAGGTCTAAGAGGATCCTACCAAGTACCAATCGCGACTTGGCGAGCGCAACGACATATTGGTGATGTCCCAAGCTACGATTCCTTAAGTGATCGTATTGGGAAATCGCCTCCTGTAAACTGCTTTTGGCCTCGTTCGTTTGGCCAGCGTCTCGCTGCAGTACAGCCAAATGATGATAAACGTCTCCCAGGGCATCTGAGAAATCGAACTCATCGGGATGTGCTTCCACGATCGGCTGCAGGAATGCGATGGCATCCCGGTATGCTTGTTCGGCTGCATCTCGTTGATTTTCGTCTGTGTGGGCAAGTCCTAACTGGTTGTAGGTTCTGACAATTTCAAGTGTTGCGTCCGAGTGATCATCATAATTTTGAAAGATTTGCATTGCCTGGTGATAAACGTTCATCGCCTCCGTGGTGTTTCCCATCATGCGTTCGGCTTTGCCCAACTGTACGAGAGCCCGCCCACGTTCAATTTCGAGACTAGGATATTCGGCTCTGTGTTCTGCCAGTTTGGCATATTCCTCAACAGCCATTCTCAAGATTTGATGACGCACATCTTGGTACAACGTTTCGTATTTTAGAGCCTCAGCAGCTCCCACCACGAATTTATCGACAGCATTCCGTGCGTCATGTAGACGGTCCACAGCAAAATCTCGCTGTTCTTGAGCTTCCTCCTTGGCTTGCTCTTCGTGCAGTTGCGCTTCCGCAGCAGCCAACTTTGCTTTTTTCTCTTCCTGCAAAGCCCGGTTCACCGTCATGAATGCGACCGTGGACACGACGGAAATGGTCACCAACGATACGGCGACAGCCTGAGCCCATGCTTTGTGACGGCGGAACCACCGAGCTGTCTTCTGCCAAAACGGTTCTTCGTAGGCGGTGACGGGTTCGTCAGCCAACCAGTGTTCGATGTCTTCGGCCAATTCACTGGCAGATTCGTACCGCTGATCGGAACTCAATGACATGGCTTTTAAACAAATTGCCTCCAGCGGCTTGGGGACACTGGCGTCCACTTGGCGAGGAGGTTCAAAGTCACCTGCCATCACTCGATTGAGGACACTGCCGACATCTTTATCGCGGAAAGGTGCTCGGCCTGTTAGCAGATGGAATAGGGTTGCCCCTAAGCCGTAGATGTCAGACGCCGGCCCCAGCCGGTCCAGTCGGCCGGCTGCTTGCTCCGGACTCATGTAAGGAGGTGTCCCTACCGTCGAGCCCATTGACGTGGCCACAATGTTTTTGCTGATCGTTGGAGTGATTGGTAGGTGATCCAAATTCATGGTCGGATCGTCTTCCGTGATATTCACGACTTTGGCCATTCCCCAATCGACCACCATCGTTTCACCATATTTTCCCAGCATGATATTTCCCGGTTTGATGTCACGATGTAACACGTGGCGGCTGTGGGCATATTCCATGGCGTAACACACATCCGTAAATCGACGTAGCAGCTTACGGAATTCAAGGCTCCTGGAACCAGGATCTTTCTTATTCTTGCTCGACTTGTGGAAGCGGGCGATGGTGTCCTTCAGACTGTCCCCTCGGATAAACCGCATGGCGTAGTACGGTCTACCGTCGGGGTATGCTCCCATGCCGTACACGGGGACAATACCTGGGTGTTCCAAACCGCCTGTGATTTCGGCTTCTAGCACAAAACGGCCACGACTCATCTGGTCGTCGGCATACTGCGGCTGAATTTCTTTCAAGGCGACTTCGCGATTCAGTTCATCGTCACGAGCGACGAAAACTTGCCCCAAGCCGCCTTTGGCATGAGGTCGCAGTACGCGGAACCGCGAACCTATCGATTTGTCGGTCATGGAAGAAAGCTGCCAGGTCTGACCTGCATCCTCCACCGGGGATGGAGACAAACGTGCAATCGAAATTTCAATGTCCTCGTCACCCACATTTCCTAACGCATCTCGCACTGCCGCTAGAGACATGGTGGCCGCATGGACCGCTACCAAACTTTTTTCCGGATCATTGTCATGTTGACGCAAATGTTCTTCAACAAGCGTTTCCAGCATTTCATGACGGTCCTTCGTCAGAAACCCTTGCTCCATTAGAATGTCTCCCAAGGATCGCGATTTGTGATTTACCCAAATGCTCATCCCCTGGAGAAGTTCTTCACGATCGTTGAAGTTCATCTGAAGTGCCAGGAAGGCGAACAACAGATTGAGGTCGGCCGAATCGTCATTGGTAGGAGCAGGCATGTGGCAGTCTCCGGCTAACGCCTTTGTGGGATTGGGATGTCGTTCTATTCGTGCTCGTAGAAATGAATGGACCGTTACGAAAGGACAACAGAACATCCGTGGCAATCAACATAGGACTGCAAACGATTTCCCGCCACTAAAGCAACACCCTGTTGGCCTCTTCTGAGAAATTCGACGCTTGTTTCTCGCAACCAGCCCTCGCCCACCAAACATGCGGTGAATCTATTGTCTCGCAAAAAGAGCGACGCAACCACCGTTTCCCGTCGCGACGGTGAACCATGACCAGGGCAGGATAGCATATAGGGAGAACAATGTGTTCCGGCTGAATCGTCCGATTCCACCACGTGAAAACGTTTGACGATGTTAGAACGCTTCAAGGAGAGCTTCCGAACCCAGCACTAGCAATCACATAGGAAAGCACACATTACGACTTGTCGCCATTTGGCTTATCGTCGTCGTCAGTCTTTTTTTCGTAAAACTGTTTCAGATCACCGAACGTCCGCATCGGTTCTCGACCTTCTTTCATGGCTTTCGTAAGGGGTACGACTGGTTTGGCAGGTTTCCGCTGACGCAGTCGTTTACTTTCATGTTTACCTGCCTTGTTTGATTTCGAGGAACCTTGTTGTTTACGGAAAGGCCGTTTTCCAGATTTCCCCTTTTCGGATCGACGTGGCTTCTTTGGTGCAGCGGGCCGTTCCGTACCTGGTTGGATGGCGGTTAAAGAAACGCGTCGTCGCTCCTTGTCAACTTCTACCACCCAGATATTAACCACGTCTCCCACACTGACGACTTCGTGGGGGTCAGAAATAAAGCGATTGGCCAGACGGCTCACGTGAATCAAACCACTGTCATGTAAGCCAATGTCGACGAAAGCACCAAAATCGACGACGTTCAAAACGGTACCTGACAGCTCCATGCCTGGTTCCAGATCGTCGAGTTTGATGATGCCTCGGCGAAAGATGGGGGGTGGCAAATCCTCTCGCGGATCTCGACGAGCTCGTGTCAACGAATTCAGGATGTCTCGTAACGTTAACTCACCAATCCCCAATTCCTGCACCATGTCCGATAGTGGAGGAAGGGCTGCTGAGGGGATTGTCTCACCTGAAACTTCACCGGCTGTTTCTGAGGAAGAGGTTTCTGGCGGCGAAGATTCCGCCGCTGGTGCACTGGACGAGGATGATTCGGGCGCAGTTAAGTTGGATGTTTGTGCGTCGGGTGATGATGAAGTGGACGGTTGCTCTTGCGAAGGTTGGGGTTCGACCGCTGGAACGGCTGGCGTGGTAGTGATTTGTTGTGTTGGACCTTGGACACGTTGAGCAACGTCGTCAATACTACTTCCCAAACGAGTCAATACACGGTCTGCCACCTCATAGCTTTCGGGGTGGATCCAGGTGGCGTCCAAAGGATTGTCCCCACCTGAAATCTTCAAAAATCCAGCTGCCTGAACAAAAGCCGATTCACCTACGCCTGGAACTTGCTTGATTTCTTCGCGGTTTTTAAATGGACCGTGTTCACGACGATAATCAAAGATGCGACGAGCAGTCAGTTTGTTCAGTCCGGACACATAACTGAGTAGCGCAGGGCTGGCCGAATTGATGTCGACTCCGACCGCATTGACGCACGATTCGACGACCGCATCCAGCGAGCTGCGCAAATGTTTGGCTTTGACATCGTGCTGATACAAACCCACACCGATGTTGGCGGGATTGATCTTTACGAGTTCGGATAGTGGATCCAACAAGCGACGTCCGATGGATACGGAACTGCGTTGTGTGGCGTCGAGGTCTGGCATTTCCTCGCGTCCCAGCGGACTTGTCGAATAGACGCTGGCACCCGCCTCGTTCACAATCGTGTACTCGACTTCCTGATCGGCAAATTCATCAGTGATCACTTCCGCGACCAGCGTTTCGGTTTCTCTGCACGCGGTACCATTGCCAATTGCAATGATGGTGATTTTGTGCTCCTTAATCACCTCGACAAGTTTCTCTCGAGATTTTTTCAGACGGTCCGCTTTCCCTACAATGTGCAACAGATTATGTCCAAGCAGCGTGCCGAATTCGTCCAATGCGGCGATTTTACATCCACTACGAAATCCTGGATCGATCGCCAAAACACGTCGTCCGGCAATAGGAGGTTGTAGCAATAGATTGCGCAAGTTCCGAGCAAAAACTTGAATCGCATGTGACTCGGCCTGTTCAGTCAACTCTCGACGTACTTCCCGCTCAAGGCTGGGGAGAATGAGCCGCGATAATGCGTCTTTCAAACACGTACGTAAATAATCGGCATGCACGTGTTCGTTGGAAATGATCTGATTTTCTGCTTCGCTCAGCAATTCATCCTGGTTAGTCTCCAGCTTGACCCTTAGTAATCCCGCACGTTCACCACGATTCAGAGCCAATACGCGATGAGGTGGCATGCGCTTTAACGGTTCTCGGAAATCGAAGAAGTCTTTGAAAGCGGCTTCCATTTTTTGACGCTTTTTGTCCTTCTTCTTTTGCCGGTTGGACGCATCCTTTTTTTGAGTCGCGGTCATGGTGGGTGCTGGATGCGTCGTGCCACTGGGTTGTGTTTCAGCAGGCGGCGAATCGTTAGCCGCGTCGGTCTTGGTCTCCACGAGCGAATCGATAGGGGCAACGGTTGCGGTGGATGCCGAAGTGGTTTCTGTCGGGTGATCGGCTACCTCTTCGGCATCCACCGCAGCTTCCTGTTCTTGTTCCCTGACGGCAGTCACATTAGGAACATCCCGTGCGGCCTCAATACCTTGAAGTTCCGATGCTACAGGGCTCTCCGTGGCGGCCACCGAGTCATCCTCGTTTTGTGATGAGTCCGACGTGGGGTCGGCCGAGTTCGCCTGACTGTCTGCTTCTACGGACGGAATGCCTTCCTTTGCCGGTGCTTCCTGAGATGCGACAGGTGACGTGACCGTGTCAGAGGGCTCGATTTGTGACGGAACAGATTCGGTTTGGAGGCTGGCCAGCTGGCCACGGTTCCACACGATGCGTCGCAACGTGTGACGAAGCCCTGCTTCTTCGCTAAATTGTTCCGCGATCAGGTGTCTCACACCTTCCATGACATTGTCCACCGTCTGCAGACCTTTTTCAGGGTCAACATGCGATTGGCAGCGCACTTCCAATTCATCAGCAGACACGATGCCCGCCAGGATGTCTTGGGCCAAGGGTTCCAGACCTCGCTCGCGTGCTTTCCTGGCCAACGTCTGTTTCTTGGCGCGGTAGGGAAGATAGAGATCATCCAGAAACTTTACAGACCGCGAAGAGCGGATTTTGTCAGCCAATTCTGGAGTCAACTTCCCCTGTGACTCGATGGCCCTCAGTATCTTTTTTTTTCGCTCAACCAGTGCCCGTAGTTGCTCGGTTTGCTTTTCGATTTGACGTATCTGCTCTTCGTCCAAGCCACCCGTCTGGTCCTTACGATAACGAGTTACAAAAGGAATCGTATTACCGTCATCGAGTAGCGCGACAACAGCCTCTACCTGAGGTGGCGGCAGTCCGACTTCCTTGGCGACTTGACTCAGATCAATCGTGACCGTGGTGTCCATGGAAAGATGCTGGCATTACATGAATGACATGAACCTATGAATGACTCAATATATGCTATTTACTGCGTTGCGCAATCTAGGTGTCTGAGAGCAAGTTGTCAAGCTTCGCTAGCTTTGCTGTGCATACCCATCGTTTTCCAAGAGACACTGCTCCAAAAATTTAAAAAAATCGACACATTAGACCAAACCCGCATGGCCTTGGAAGCCGATACTTCCCAATGACTAGGGGGGCGCCGATCCTGTGCGCGGATGCCAGCAGGTTTGCTGATTTAATGACACACCTTAGTTGATGGAAGGGATTCCGTGATTCAACCGTTACGTATCTACTATGGTCCCGAAGGGGAAAGTACGGCTGTCCTCAACGAGTCAAACAAGCGTGCAAACACGGTTACGGTACCTTTGGGCGACGTATTTCCGCCATTGCTTGAAGCGCTCGAATCGGATCGCACTTGGCCACATGACTTTGCCGACGATGAAATCACCATAAGCGAGGATCTGTACGAAGTCCTGTTAGCTTTTCGGCAGTATAGCCGTCCATCGGCCTGATCCAATTCATGCATCGTTTCCTGGCGCGACGGATACCGCCACGTTTGGGTAACTTGGTGAAACATTGTGGTTTCAGCTTTTCAAGTAGGACGGGCCCCCGAGCTGTCCCGTTTGACTCGTGCCGAAGCCCCCCAGCTGCCAAACAGTTAACTTTGTGGCACTTAGAAAATATTTGACAGTGTTGTTGACGTTTGGTGCTGTTAGTTGTCAGGTGCGAAGTCAATCAAAGGCAGGTTCGCAACTTGTCGATTGCGTTCAGATTCAACTCGCTAATTCATGAGTTTGATCAGCTAGCATGTTAAAAAGCCACCGCGCAAGGGTGCCGGCAATCCATATGGAGGAACTGGCCCTTTGAATCGAAGTGCGAGGGGCCTTTGCAGGTGTTTTGAGCGGAGGATTGCCCGGTAATCGGTGCACCTCCATATCCACCCAACCGTCTCTGGTTCAAAGCTATAATAAATGGAGGCGAATTGTCGCCAGCTGACCTCACTTTAGTCCTTGTAGCCGGCCAATTTATTCCTATTTTAGCGATTTTAGTAGGTTCTTTTGTTGGCCAACAGTTGATGGCTCGAGGGATACGAGTCTCATAAGCTTTTTGCGGTATACGCCTTGTTCGTCGTTTTTCCTAAGCATACGATTTCAGGTCCGGTGTGCGTTCCGTGATGCCCAGATCGAGGAGTGAAGTTGAACGAAAAAGCAGCCAATTCCGACGCGTTTACCCATGGTGGATCGGTCGTGGGCAACGCCAGTGCGGGGTCGCCAACGGATCTGTCTAAGGCACCACAGTCCGACGAATTGATCAATCGCATCAAGGAATCTGCGGATAAGCTAGCGCGTGATGGTTCATCGCGTGGTGACCTGAAAATTGTCAGTCGAGCCTTGCGCGAGTTGCGCTACGCCTTCAAGGTATTTTCGCCCTACCGAAACCAACGGAAAGTCAGCGTTTTTGGTTCTGCCCGCACGTCCCAAGAGGATCCACGGTATCAGCAGGCTGTCGAGTTGGGCCGTCTCATGGCAAAAAACGATTGGCTAGTGCTGACTGGTGCCGCCAGTGGCATCATGGAAGCTGGCCACCAGGGTGCTGGGCGTTCGCATTCGATGGGGCTTAACATCATGTTGCCATTCGAACAAGACGCTAATCCGGTGATTGCCGGAGACCCCAAACTGGTCCACATGAAATACTTCTTCACACGCAAGTTGATGTTCGTGAAGGAGTGCGACGCTGTGGTCTGTTGCCCGGGTGGCTTCGGAACGCTTGACGAAGCCTTGGAAGTCTTGACACTACTGCAAACTGGTAAACGCGAAATGGTTCCAGTCGTTTTTTTGGATGTTCCTGGAAAGAATTACTGGAAAGTCTTCCATGACTTTATTGTCGACCATCTATTAACGGATGGCATGATTTCAGAAAATGATCTCTCGCTGTTTAAACTCACGGATAATGCTCAGGAAGCTGTGGACGAGATCCTGCAGTTTTTCCGCGTGTACCACAGCATGCGTTTTGTGAAACAACAGCTTGTACTGCGGTTACAATCGGCTCCCTCAGAACAGCTTCTAGCCGACATCAATCAGAATTTCAGTGACATTTTGGTGGATGGCGAATTCATCTCCTGCGCTGCCCTGCCAGAAGAGAAAGACCAGCCTGATCTGGCGGACATGCCTCGCTTGGCCTTTCATTTCGATCGCCGTAGTCATGGACGTCTGCGCGAAATGATTGATTGCCTGAATCGAGGCTCCATCGATGAAACGCCACCTACGTAACCCATCATCGCTGGGTGGCTTCCTGTACGAATTCGACCAGGCGACGGACGTTGTCGACGGGCGTCTGGGGCAGGATTCCATGGCCCAAGTTAAAGATGTGACCGGGCCGGCCTGCGGCTTGCTGCAGTATCTCCTGCGCCCGGCGGCAAATGTCATCTGGTGTCGACAGAAGACATGCCGGGTCCAGGTTCCCTTGCACGGCGAATTCTGGGCCTACCCTGTCCCATGCTTCGGACAGCCGAATGCGCCAGTCTACACCTACGACTGTGGGGCTCGCTTCGGCTAGGACCTGTAACAGAGCCGGATTGCCCGTGGCAAAACTGATTACCGGCACACCTGGAGTGAGCCCGGACATGATTTTTTGGACATAAGGGAGCACGTATGCACGGTAGTCATCCAACCCCAAACACCCTACCCAGGAATCAAACAATTGCACACATTGAGCACCCGCAGCGATTTGAGCGTTCAGATAAAGAGTGATTGCACGCACGAATCGCTGCATCAAAGCTTCCCAGGCGCCCGAATCCCGATACATGAGTGTCTTGGTATGCAAAAAATTGCGGCTTGCGCCTCCTTCGATCACATAACTGGCTAATGTAAATGGAGCTCCAGCGAAGCCGATCAAAGGAATCGTTTCTGGCAAGTCCTGGCGTGTTTGACGAACGGTCTCCATCACAAAATGGAGTGCATCGACAGTCTCCAATTCTGCCACACGATCAATATCTGAGGCTTCTCGGACGGGATTGTGAATCAAGGGCCCTTCGCCCTGAGCATACTCCAAATCCAACCCCATCGGTTCCAAGATCGGCAGTAGGTCGGAAAAGATGATGGCTGCGTCAACTCCCAGTCGATCGACCGCCGTCACCATGACTTCGCTACATAATTGAGGGTTCTTACACAAATCGAGAAACGTCGTTTTGGAGCGCACATCTCGATATTCTTTCATGTACCGCCCTGCCTGACGCATTAACCAGACTGGCGTGTGAGGTACCTTTTCACGGCGGCAAGCTCGCATGAAGGGACTATCAAACCATGGTGCATCCTTGTCGCCTGCGCGGCTGTCTGGGGCGGACAGTGTGACGGCGATTTGACGTTTTTGCTGCAAGACGGTAGTTCCCCGGCGAGCCGCTTCGGCGACAAGATGGCCCATCTTGCCATGTGCGGGTTCAATGTCGACAGGTAGTTCTTTTTCATAGAGCCTGGCACTGGTGGTTGGACCGATCGATGCTACCACTTGTTGGCGCAAAGCCTGCGTAAATTTGTCCAAGATGCCCAACCTGGTGGCCACTTCGAGCACGTTCGTCACTTGATGGGCCGATGTGAACAATACAGTGTCAATTTGTTGATTAACGATAGCACGCACGTTTTCTTCGAGCGGACTGACGTCTTCGGGAAGATCCCAGCGATACACTTTCAGGCTTCTCACATGCGCGCCGCGCGCTTCCAGACCGGCGACCAAGCTAGGATTCGGTTGTCCGTATTCTTGGAGTCCCACGTTTGCCTGTTCGATTTTTAGGTGTCGGTCGACGGTGTCCAAAACCTCGCGCCACGTGTTCGGTTCTGGCACTTTGTAGGTGGGATTCAATTCCGATTGGCGCATGGCGGCCACCGGTTTGGGACCCCGTGCCAAAGTGGTGATATCGGATAGGGAAGCCAGGAATCGCTTCGTATCGATATGCCGCTCAATCGTTGACAAGAAATGGCGGAAACCGACTCCGGTCATAAAGATGACTACATCGATCTGACCGGTCATCACGTGATTGGCAAAATCAACGGCAGGGCGATGGTCTTCAAGAGCCACTTCTCGCATCGACGGACTGACGTGAGGCTGGCCGCCGTGGCGGCGAATTAGTCGCGCCATATCGTCGGCTCGCCGGCTTTCGAACGCCGCAACCCGTAGACCCCCAAAGTCTGACTGTTTGTGTGACATATCTTCCATGCTACCGTAGCGTCGGTCGTTTCTGAAGCACGGCGGCTATGGTACGATGAGTGGTGTACCATTTTCAACTTCCCGTAGGGCTTATATGGGAATTTGAATTTCGAGGTGGTTAGTGTCGAGGCCTGGGGCAGGGGGTCTGTTGACGCCATTGAATGCGGGCGGGCGAAGCTTCTGCTGAGCCGCATAGGAGTGAGGTTTCAACCTGGTTGATGCTTGGCAGGATCCTTACCCTCCTGAAATATTAGATGGCATCAATAGGCCTCCAGCCACCCATCATACACATTGAGTGACACACATTGAATTGTCTGGCAGCATTCGCAGAAGAGACACGTTCTACAACATCGAGGAAACCGGAGAGACATGTCCAACAGCACCTCCAGCGACTATGACGCATTACAGAACAGTATCCAGCAGGACGGCATCCCGGCCACCTTACAGTTGTTGGAAAGGATCCTGCGGCGGGATCAGAAGTTCCATGAGCTGTTCGAAGTGCTCAAGATGCAGTTGCGCCACCGATTTGACCTGTCGTTGGTGGATGGGGATCCTGGCGAGTCTTTGGCGGCAGAACAACAAAAACAGTACGAAGATGAACTTGTCGAAGCCTGTCGTGATGTCGGGGAAGCACTCCTGGCAGCAGGGCAAATTCGTGAAGGCTGGATGTATTTGCGGCCAGCCGTCGATCGTGCCGAGCTAATTCGACAGTTAGCTCAGGTGACGGTGACCGACGAGAACCGGGATGCCGTGATTGAGATTGCCTTGCACGAGGGAATTGACGTCGTTCGTGGATATCGGCTCGTGTTGGATCATTACGGTACGTGCAATGCCATCACAACGTTCCAGCACTTTGCTCACAGTGGCAACGCCAAGGACGTACAAAAGGCCGCAGCGATGCTCGTCGAAGAGGTGCATCGCGAGTTACTAATATCGGTTCGATCCCACGTGGAGCGCGAGGAAGGCGAAGTTCCCGAGAGTGATAACATCAGCGATTTAATTGCCAGTCGTGATTGGCTGTTCGGTGAATACAGTTATCATCTTGATCCGTCTCACCTATCTTCGACCGTACAGGCTGCTCGCTATTTACGAGATCCTCGATTTTTGCGATTGGCTCAGCAGCTAACCAGCTATGGTGAACGACTCCACGAGCAGTTTCAATATCCGGGAGACGAACCGTTTGGAGATATTTACCCCAGTCATCGTCTCTATTTTCAAGCCATTCTGGGCGAAAACCAAGAGGAATCGCTCGCCTATTTTCGCGAGCGTGCTCAAAATATTGATGCTTACGAGCAAGGATCCCAGGCAGCCGAAATCTACATCGATTTGTTGGCCAAAGTCGGACGGCCAGAGGAAGCCATTCAGGCTTTCTTGGATTTGATCCCTGAAAACGTTCACACGACTGGTTTAGCTCCAGACCTGCTCGAATTGGCTCGGCAAGCCAGTTCATACGACAAAGTACTGGGAGTCTATAGGCAGCGAGAAAATTTGCTTGGCTTTGCCAGTGGACTGTTGGAAGCCACTCAATCGAAAAGTTCTTGAAGGCCGGTGGAGTGGTTCATGATAATCGTTTTTTTTGCTGTCGGACGTTCTCCAGACCTGTCCTACTAGCTGGTGAAATACGCTCCAGACAAAAAAAAGCCTGCCCGAGCAGAGAAGCTCAGGCAGGCTATCGTTTGCATCTTTCAATGCACCAGCATCCGTTTTCTTACCTAGCGGGAATTGCGTTAGTTGCAAAAATCTGTCGCTTGCTGGGGACGAAAGCGGACGGGTCTACCAAAGGAGCGGGTGGCATCGGAGCAGCGTCACTGGCTTCACCGGCGTCGTCAGACGCAGGTGCTTCGCCAGGAGCGTCGTCGCCGCCGGCGTCACAACCAGCGTCACAACCGGTATCGCATCCAGTGTCACATCCACAACCTAAAATAGGCAGGTTCAGTTTGAGGATCGGGCAGCATCCGCCACCACAATTGCTGATCCTGCTCAACAATCCAAGACCACAGCCACAGCTGGCAGCCTCACAACCACAACTGGGCTCAGCATCGCAACCGCAGCTAGGTTCCGTTTCACATCCGCAGCTGGGAGCGTCGTCACAATCAGCATCGTCACAACCGCAACCACAATTGTTCAAGCAAGGTAAATTGAGCTTCAACAAATTGCAGCAACCGTTGCCCAGCAACCCGCCAAGAACATGACCGCAGCCACAGCTGGCAGCTTCACATCCACAGCTAGGTTCTTCTTCACAACCACAGCTAGGTTCTGCTTCACAACCACAGCTAGGTTCTTCTTCACAACCACAGCTAGGTTCTGCTTCACAACCACACGAAGGATCTGCGTCGCAGCAGCCAATTCCGTCGTGACCTAACACTTTGTTTAACAGTCCGCCGCCACCGAAGCTCTGGCCACAGAGGGCAACGCTCAGCACGACGGCTCCAACAATAGTATTCCATTTCATCGAGCTACGTCTCCTTAAATAAACTAGCCGAGCTGACGCTTCCCTGTTTGGTGGCCGAGCAAGTGTACACCGAGTACGTTACCGTGTTGGCTTGGAGCCTCGTACGATATCGACTATCCTCAGGAAGAAAGCCGAGGTCTATGGTGGGTGGGTCTTGGTGGAAGGCCAGGTAGGGAAGGTGGGCAAGCCCACGTGCAGCCTGCACGTCTGTTTGTGCCAGTGTCGGTCAAGTCTTCCTCTGACTCGAATACGTCCATCCGGTTGGCTGACACACTGCTTGGCGTCGCCACAGGCACCTGAATCCTGCCGTGCGACAACTTTCCTATCGGCCTCTTCGAACAAACCGCTTGAATGTTCAGAAGCAATTTTCAAAGAAGTAGTATAGGTGTCTTGTTGCGCAAAGATTTTCAATTTGGAAAGGTTGACCGGTCGTAACGGCTGTACGATGAAATCCCCGACGATTGGTACGATGTTAGTAGAACGGCGCAAACCGTGCGGCATTCGCCCTAGAAACCCTTCAAAAAAGGTGTGGTTTGCACACCCGATGCCATGCACCTTCACTGAACCACTTTCCTCTGGGACTTTGTAGCGATTTTAGTGGCACCGATTACTATGTCGGACCGACCCAGACCATTACATCACCTGTCGGAGAATCGCTCTCTTTTTCGACGCCTATTTTTTACACGTCATGAAATGTAATTCGAGGCATTTGCAGCTGTTCTGACAATGACGAGCGATCGAGACCCGGCTAGGAGACTGCCAACCCATCTGGCGAAGAGCCCCCTCGAAGAGGGGTGACGCGGTAACGGTTTGCGAGCGTACAAGGGTTTTTCCTGGTCTTTGACGGGTAACCCATCGCTTGGTTCCTCCTGCTTGTTTTTACCCTCCCAGAAGCGAGGGTAAAGATACCAAAGTCAGTGGCATGTGGCTGGTGCCGATTCGCTACATTCAACCTCCACGAGTCACTTCGAGAACTTCGACGAATAGCTCTTTGTTCGACGCCGCTGTTGTAGGCAGCTCAGGCGCGGTATAACCGTTATGATCACTCCGGTACGTTGGTTCTGGCATGGTTGCCATCCATCCCGGCCTCATTGGGACCTTCCACACAACCCTCCTTGTTTCACACCATTTGTTCACCAAGGATGCTACAACCATGAGACGCCACTTTTCCTCCATCTCGGTATCTAGCCACCATTTCGGCCTCAGTCTGGCAGCAGTATGGTTACTGCTTTGTCTGGTTGACGCTGTCCAGGCCATCGATTGGCCATTCTGGCGCGGGCCCACCTACGACGGCAAATCACCTGAAACGGGTTTGATCGACGATTGGAATCCCAAGGGTAAGAACGTGCTTTGGGCTCGCAAAGAGCTGGGCGGACGTAGCACGCCGATTGTGATGGACGGTCGACTGTACAGCATTGTTGCTGCACCGGCTGGTGAACGCCTCGTGTGTCTCGATGCTGCTACCGGCGAGGACATTTGGGAGCAACGCTTTAACGTGTGGCTTTCGGATGTACCCCGTGAGCGAGTTGGATGGTCTTCTCCTATTGGTGATCCGGCCACGGGGCGTGTTTATGCCTTGGGAGTGTGTGGGCTCTTTCAATGCTTTGACGGTGAAACCGGAGATGTTCTCTGGTCCGTTCCCATGCATGAACGCTTCGGATTGCTCAGCACTTATGGAGGACGCACCAACTTTCCTGTTATTTGTGAGGATCTGGTGATCATCAGTGCTGTTGTGATTGGTTGGGGCGAAATGGCTCGACCTGCACATCGCTTCATAGCCTTTGATAAAATGACAGGAGAAGTTGTCTGGTTTAACGGCACGCGTCCTCTTCCTTACGATACCACTTATAGTTCGCCTTCACTCAAAGTGATCGGTGGTACGAAATCGATGATATTTGGTTCGGGTGACGGAGCTGTTTGGTCGTTCCAGCCTCGCACTGGACAACCTCTGTGGAAGTATCGCTTCTCTCGTCGAGGGCTCAACATTTCGCCCCTTGTAATTGGCGAACGAGTGTTTTGCGGCCACAGTGAAGAAAATATTAGCGGAAACGCTATGGGTGCGGTGGCTGCCATTGACGCCACAGGGCAAGGGGACGTGACAGCGTCACACGAATTGTGGTCCGAACGGGAGTTGATGGTTGGTAAGAGTTCGCCGGTAGAACTCGACGGCCGGCTCTACTGTGTCGACGATCGAGCTAAACTACTCACCATAGATGCCCTTACTGGTGAAGAACTTGATCGTGAATTTTCGCTCCGTGCCACCCAGATGCGTTCCAGCCTGCTTGCTGCGGACGGCAAACTGTATGCGTTTGCTGTCAATGGTCGCTGGTTTATCCTGAAAGCCAACGAGGATGGTTTGGAGGTGGTCAGCCGAGGTAAATTACCTCGGGGCGAAGAGTGTCACAGCTCACCTATCTGTGCGAATGGCAGGATTTATATGCAGTCCACCGGTTGTCTTTATTGCCTAGAAGATATCGAGCAAGAACACGGTTTTGTCGAAGTGGCACCCGAGCCTCAAGAAAGTCCGGCGGATGAAGACACCACGGTGGCCCATCTGCAAATTGTCCCCGCCGAAGTCCTCATGATGCCCGACACCGTACAGCAATTCTCCGTACGGCTCTACAATGCGAAAGGACAACGGCTGGCCGATCAAGCGGTCGAGCTGTCTTTGTCGGGTGCAGGTGACTTGACACCTTCTGGCGAATACAAAGCTCCGGCTGGTGACCAACATCTGGCTGCGTACATCACAGCTAAGCATGGGGATTTGTCTGGCAGGGCACGCGTGCGGGTAGTCCCGCCATTGCCTTGGTCGTTCGATTTTGAAGATGTCGAACTGAATCCTAGAACGGGAACCGGTGAACCGACCATCACTTGGGTCGGAGCTCGTTATCGCCATGTGGTTAGGAATGTCGATGGCAGTCAATTGATGGTGAAAGTCACCACCATTCCCAAAGGAACTCGCAGTCGCTGTTGGTTCGGGCCGTCGGATTTGCAGAACTACACCATCCAGGCGGACGTCCGCGGAAGCATCCGCAATTCAAAAATGCCCGATATCGGGCTCATTGCGCAAGGGTATACGTTTGACCTTCGAGGCCAACATCAGCAACTGCAGATCCGTACCTGGGCAACCGAAGAACGGATGGCGACCAAAACAGACTACTCGTGGGAACCGGATCAGTGGTATACGATCAAATTCCAAGCTGCCTTGGTAGGTGATAAAGCGGTTCTCAAAGGTAAAGTGTGGCTGCGAGGTGAAGCCGAACCGGAAGCGTGGAATCTCGAAGCCACCGACAGTTTCGCAAATCGGACTGGTAGCCCAGGACTGTTTGGCAACGCCAACGATGCGGAACTCTATTTGGACAATATTCGCGTATTCGCCAACGAATAACTCCCGTGCGACATACAGCAAGTTGGATTGAGAAAAGTCGACTCATGTCACAGGAAACAAAATGATGTGCCAACAAATGATGGACCCAGAGAGATTCAAACCACGTTCTTTTAGAATTCGCCAAACGATCGCGATGCCAGGAACAGCTGGTAGCCATGGAGAGACGAGACGTCACGGCGGATGGCTCTTACAGATCACAGCCTGGCCTTTGGCTGCCATGCTCGTCCTTGGTTGCCAGCCGGCTCAAACACCTGCTCCATCGGAACCTAGTAATTCGACTAGCTCGGCAGCGGCAGAGATTCCTCCTATTGATCAGACGACCGAAAGAGACTCGTCGCTCGCTGGCGAGGATACCTCTGCGGTTGATTCGACAACCAGCGAGGAAGCGACTGACACCGCAGAATCGCCTGAGGAAACAACAGTCGTCGCTTCTTCTGGTGAAGTGGATCAAAATACTGACGTGGCCGAGGTTCAACCTACTGTTGGTAACGAGGAAGTTCAGGAGGTTGAACCCGCAGATAGCAGTGCCGGAAATGGCTCGGTCGAGTTGACCACTGCGGATGCCACTCCTAATGCGGGGGAATCGAATGAATCCCCAAATAAGGTAACCTCGACCGATCCGACCACCGTCGGGAACCCGTCAGAAAATGCTACTCTGGAGCAAGGGGATTGGGCTCAGTGGGGCGGTTCGTGTTACCGCAACAATGTTCCCATTGCCAAAAATATTCCTGCGGACTGGAGTATCGGCACGATTGACCGCAGGACGAGCGAGTGGTCGCAGGAAGGTGCAAAAAACATTAAATGGGTTTTCCGAGTTGGTAGTCAGACGTACGGTAACCCGGTGGTCGCCGATGGACAGGTCTATATCGGTACAAACAACGCCGCCAGTTATCTGCCTCGCTATCCAGCCAAAGTCGACTTAGGCTGTCTGATCGCAATCCGCGAATCGGATGGTGAGTTCCTTTGGCAACATTCGAGTGAAAAACTTTCGACCGGACGAGTCCACGACTGGCCACTCCAGGGTATCTGCTGTGCTCCTCTCGTCGAAGGCGATCGTCTGTGGTTTGTTTCCAGCCGTGGGCACATTGTCTGTTTGGACACCAAGGGATACTACGACGGCGAAGATGATGGACCTGTGGAAGCGGAAGCCGCACGCTTGTTCAAAGAAAACCCCACATTGCATGCGGGTATGGATGATGGACTGCTCTCCGACACACTTCGAGCGGTGCTCACGCAGAATGGTGTTGATTTGCAAGGACGCGTACGAGTAAAGCCTCGTGAAGCGGATGCCACTTGGTTGCTATCGGTGAAGCAAAAGAAAGTCACCCATTACTATCAAATTCAATTGGTGGATGGGCAGCTCGGCGTCCATCGCTTGGATTCTGAAGAACAACTAGATCCATCTGAAGATGCAAAAATCGTTTCCGTAGAAGTGCGGCTCGACGCTGGCTTTGCCGAGGGACGTGTCTCCGGCGGATTTCGAGCTTTGTGCCGCGAACGTGGTTTCGGCTTTGATGCAGATCCGGAAGTGACGGTTGTCGAGCCGAAGCAAAAGTGGTCCGCGACACTCACTGTTGACGGTATGCTTCGGACGGTTAATATCCGTCAACAAGGACCGTCGCTTGTCGCCAGCGTGCAGTTGTCAACCAGTGACGTGACGGACGCCGATACGGTGTGGGTCTACGACATGATGAGTGAATTGCAGGTGTCTCAGCATAATATGTGCAGCTGCTCCGTCACGGTTCTTGGCGACATTCTGTTCGTGAATACCTCCAACGGCGTGGATCAAACGCACAAGAATATTCCGTCCATTAACTCGCCGAGCTTTATGGCTATGAATAAGCATACCGGAGAAGTTTATTGGACAGACGCCTCACCTGGTAAGAACATCTTGCACGGGCAATGGTCCTCGCCCACCATAGGTGTCTTGGGTGGCGTGCCACAAGTTGTCTTTGCCGGAGGCGACGGCTGGGTCTATAGCTTCCGGGCTGATAAAGGCCAGGATGGCAAACCCGAGTTACTCTGGTCGTTTGACGCCAATCCTAAAACTTCCGAATGGGTACTCGGTGGACGTGGTACGCGTAACAATATCATCGCTACGCCAGTCATCTATGATGGGCTTGTTTACGCTGCTGTCGGTCAAGACCCAGAACATGGAGATGGGAATGGCCACCTTTGGTGTATTGATCCCAGTAAAAGAGGCGATGTGAGTGCAGAACTGGCTGTCCGGGTTGATGATCGTGAGCAAGTGATTCCCCATCGCCGATTGCAAGCCGTGATCGAGGACGAAGGAGAAGTTGCCATCGACAATCCCAATTCGGCTGTTGTGTGGCATTTTGATACGTATGACCAGAACGGCGATGGAGAAATTGACTTCCATGAAGAAATGCACCGCAGTTGTGGTACCGTAGCCATCAAGGATGACATCCTATTCATTGCCGATTTTAGTGGTATCTTTCATTGCCTACACGCCAAGACCGGAAAGGTGCACTGGAGTTACGACATGTTTTCGGCTGCATGGGGGTCACCGCTCATCGTGGATGGCAAAGTTTACATCGGAGACGAAGAAGGGGAAGTTTCCGTGTTTCCGCTCACGACCGATCCGGCGGTGGCACTGGTGGGTGAAGAAGATGATCGCAAACCGGCGATCGCCGAAATCGATATGGACAATTCGGTTTACAGTACACCCATCGTGGCTAATGGGGTGCTGTTTGTCGCAAATCGGACTCACCTGTTTGCGATCACTCATATGCCAGATGACGAATTGGCAGAACGCGATTGACACATCTCAGACCTATGTACTGAGAATGTGTGGTACGGATCGCGAAAAAAGGATGGCTACCGTCATCCTGGGTAAAGCGAAGCATTTCCGAAAAGAACAATCTTTGCTTCAACGCAGTCCATTCCAATAGTGGATTTTTCGATCTTCATCTTCCTGAGCTAAAAGCGATGACTACAAAAAAACGTGTTCTCGATGTGGGACAGTGCGACATGGATCACGGATTGATCTGCCAACTCATCGAAGATCACTTCGATGCCGTTGTGACTCGTTCTCACCATGCAACAGATGCTCTGGAGGTGTTGCGAAGTCAATCCATTGACCTTGTGCTGGTCAACCGTTTGCTTGACCGTGACCATAGCGAAGGCTTGGAACTGATTCGTGCTTTGAAAACGGATGAGGAATTGTCGACCGTTCCGGTGATGATGATTACGAACTTTGCTGAGCACGACCAGGGTGCGGTTGCTGCTGGTGCCTTACCCGGATTCGGTAAGGCCGCGTTGGACGCTGACGAGACTCGATGGAGGCTGGGTCAGATTTTAGACACAAGATGAATGCCGAGAGGTTTGTGACAATCGTTTTCGCTGTCGAACAGGTCGGAATGGCTGTTGTTCCGATTTTTTGAGACTCTCTCTAGTGACTATTCCCGACGCAAAAAATACATGGCGGCGAATACTCCTCCACCTACCAACAACCCCAGAAAGAGTCCAAAAAACGCTTTTGAATACGAGAAGGTATTCAAATTGAAGATGATTTGATAACCGATCAGCACGAAGTTGGCGATCACCACCCCCACCAATAACGGTTGTTTCAGCTGTTCGTCCATTCTTACTCACTCCTCGCTGCAACGATTCGTCTGAGGCACCTAAGCGTTTTCACGCAATCGTCTCTGTGCCCGATAGTATAGGTCATTGTGTTTTCGCCTCGCTAGCCGTGTGCTGATCAGGCACGAGCCCTACCAATGTCCAGATTTTATGGTTTCAACCGAAGGGACCGTCCCTGCTTCTCTTGTTCTCAGAGGATGATCGTCTAGGAGCGATGTGTTTTTAGAAGCGCTGATGCATTCACCGTCCGCTACGACGTTGCCTAGCATGAGGTTGAAGAGGAAGAATCCGACCTAGGATTGGCTGATGACTAACTGATACATGCGTCAAACTGCTTCAATCCACTTGGCGTAGCCGATCCAGCGACATGTTGCCGGGAAAAATTACCTTGGCGCAACATCAGAATCTTCGACTAGGTAGGGGGTGCGCGTAGCCTTTATTCGTTGATCTCTTCCTTGACCTTCTGCACGAAATGAGGGCTTTTTCCGGAAGCGGACAGATCCGAAGCCTTCTTTTGTGCCTGCTTCTTTTGGCTAAACTCGTAGAGTGCCACACGCTTGAGCGACTGGTTGAAGACACCCCAAAACATCTTCACCCGCACCACTTTGTCAGCTTTTTTGGTACGTTTGGTAGTTTTTTTCTTAGTCGCTTTTTTCTTTTTTTTGCCGGCACCACCTTCTGCCTCGGCCGCTTCGGCCTCAGCTCGTAACTCCTTGCGATTTAAAGTTTTACGGGCCATAGGATTGGTTCTCGGTGAGCTACAAGTTGGCGGGAAAATTTATTCCGTTGCTGTGCTCAACACAGCATCTTTAGAGCTATCTTATCCGATTCTGCAGGGCTCCGCTAGTTGTCATCGATGGGTGTGGCTCCCGGTGGCGGATTCCCTTTCCCTTGGCGAACGTAGTTTGTCCGTTGTGTGGCGTAGTTGGTGGCCGCAGGTAAGTTGGCCGATTGGGGATTCCCACCGGCGGCTGCCTCAAAGAGTTTCTTCAGATAGGCTCGACACCAGCCACACCCTGTTCCTGCTCCAAAGCAGTTGCTCAACTGCCCTGCGCGCTGCGGTTTTTCAATGCGAATATAGTTCAGCACTTTCCGCTTGGTGACGTGAAAACAGAGACAAAGTTCGTCGTCCAATTCCATGGCTTGATCAATCCTTGAGAGCCAGATGCATTGCGATACGGCAGGCGTCTCGGAAGGCAACCAGATCGAGTGCTTCGGTGACCATGTGCTGATTCAATTGACCCGCTCCTATAGATACCGTTGGAATTCCTCGGGAGGTCATCCAGTTGGCATCGAGACCACCAGTGGTGATGGTACGGACAGGTTGTCGTCCCACGGAGTGCACAGCCCTTTCGGCCGCCAGCAGACTTGGATCTTTGGTGGAAATCCGAAAAGCCTCGTAGTCCAAATGTCCTTTAAAGACGACACGGCCGCTTTCTCCTGTCACGTTAGTTACTTGAGCTGCCGCACGTTGGAATGCTTTCTCCATTTCACGGACGATTCGCTTGCGAAATGTCGCATCGTGGCTGCGTGCTTCGGCCCTGAGTTTGACGTTTTCCGTTACCACATTGGTGGCTTCACCACCCTGGATATAACCGATGTTCGTTGTGCCAGAGCGTTTTCCTTTGTGGACCGTACCATGCCAACCATGTCTGACCAAATCGGCGATTGCAATCCCCGCAATGGCAATCGCGCTCACTCCCATTTCTGGGGCACATCCGGCATGGCTCGCCTTGCCTTGAATTTCGATTTCCACGCGGTAACCACCCGTTGCTCCGATGGTCAGCTTGTCTGGCGCGCCTCCATCAAAATTGAAAGCTAGGCGAGGGCGTCCTAAGAGTCCGTGATTCAAATAACGAGCTCCTTGTAAGCCCACTTCTTCTTGGACCATCCAGCAAAATGTGAGTGGGGGATGTGGGATTTTTTGACGAAGGATCTCGAGCGCGGTATGTAAGACGACGGCTGCGCCGGCTCGATCGTCAGCACCGATGCCGCGTTGTGGATGGCCAGAGCGAATCCAATCGCCTTGACGAACCGGTTGGGCGCCCACACAAACAGGCACCGTGTCAAGATGTGCCATGAGCAAACGTCGTGGACCGCGTCGCGTGCCGGGCAATTTACAGACGAGATTACCGGTGTTGCCTCGCAACGGAGTACGGCGATGAGCCGCATCGGACTTGATGTCGCTGGCACGTATGCCGGCCTGGCGTAGTTGGTTTTGAACGAAGGATGCGATGGCGGCTTCGTCGCCACTTTTTCCGGGGATCACCAGCATCTGACTTACCAGATTGTCTGCTCGGTGCTCGTCGATCGAAATGTCTCCGCTGGCGGCCACACCGGCGGCTGGAGATGGGGAGCCCCGCTGTTGTCGACGAGTTCGTGAGCGAGCTGCAGTCGTTGTCGCATTGCGCTTGGCCATGATTCGTACCCCGATTCAATGCGTTGGTGGCGTCTGACTCGAGTGCTTTGTGGGAAAACAATATTGGATCTGATCGTAGGAAGGGTCTCCAGGCCCGTCCACATCGAAGCGTAAACTGGAAAGTTGGGCCTGGGGCCCCATCTTACTGTAGTTTTTGAGACGAAAAGTTGCTCAAGTTGACTGACAGTGAGCAGTCTTGTGCTTTATCGTAACCGGAGAAGTCGGTTATCAATAGCGTACGTATTCTAGCAGCAACAGATCCTGTGGTGTTAAAGCAGGTTTTGTTAACATGTAGTTTCCTTACAAATTTCCTAAGTGGGTGGCATGGCTCATCTTCTCAACGCAGATCCCGGTCTTGACGATTGGTTGCTCCAGCAGGAACAACCTCGCTTTCGCTATTGTCAGATTGAACAGTGGCTTTTCCAGCGGCGCGCCACCTCGTTCGATCAGATGACTAATCTCCCTCGACGATTACAGCAGAAACTGTCCGCATCGTTCGAAGTTTGGACGACTCGCATCGAACGCCATCACAGGGCGGACGATGGTACCGAAAAGTTGGTATTACAATTGCATGATGGTGGGCGAATCGAATGTGTCCTTTTGCGAGATGGAAAGCGTCGAACCATCTGTGTCAGCAGCCAGGTGGGTTGCGCCATGGGGTGCGTCTTTTGTGCCAGCGGTCTGAATGGGGTGGAACGCAATCTCACGTCGGGAGAAATCGTGGAGCAAATGTTGAGACTTCAGCATTTGCTACCCACTGATGAACGCATCAGCCACGTGGTGATGATGGGGATGGGCGAACCATTGGCAAATCTACCTGGAGTACTTCCAGCGTTGGAAGTTGCCTGTGATGGTGAGCGTTTCGGGATCAGTACGCGCCGTATTACCATCTCGACCGTCGGTCTTCCTCAAGCCATCGAGCGGCTTGTCAAGGAAGGCATGCAGTATCATTTGGCTGTTTCCCTTCACGCCGCCAATGACGTCTTGAGGAACGACTTGGTTCCTGTCAACGAACGTACGGGACTACGTGCCATCCTAACTGCTGCGGATCGTTATTTTGAAAGCTCGGGCCGACGGCTGACATTCGAATACGTGTTGTTGGCTGGGATCAATGACAGGGAAAATGATGCGCATGATTTGGCGCGTTTATTGCGAGGACGACCCGCGTTGTTAAATTTGATCCCTTACAACCCGGTTGCCGGGCTACCGTACCGTACTCCGCCCGAGGTCTCAGTGATCAGATTTCGCCAGATTCTGGAACAGCGAGGAGTGCAAGTGCAGGAGCGTCAACGCAAGGGTGATCGCATCAACGCGGCTTGTGGCCAACTTCGTCGCGAATTAGATTCGTAACTTCACGGGAGGGGCACCGAACAGGACGCCATCGGATTAGCATTGCGCCGATGCTTCGTTCGGGTTAAACTCGAATGGGCAGGATGACCTGGAAAATTTCCTCTGAAACGAGCGAAACTTGCTGTCTGGAGTGGGGTTTCATACGTAGGTGGGCAGATTGTGAACTTGGCCGCTCGAAGAACAGATGGGGATGTATCGTTGTCGACAACTCAGCTTCCGACGCTGAATTATGCCCAGCGCGATCCGGACGTGCGGTTGATGCTGCGCGTGCGCGACGACGATGCAACAGCCTTCGAACAACTTGTCGAACGACACCAATCCCGTTTAATTACGATCCTGGACCATTTGGTCGGTTCTCGGCATCTGGCTGAGGACCTCGCACAGGATGTCTTCTTACGGATCTACCGTGCACGCAAGAAGTATGCTCCGGAAGCTAAATTCTCCACTTGGCTCTATACGATTGCCAACAACGTTGCACGCAATTCCTATCGCTCACGAGCACGTCGTCCGGAAGTCCACTTAACGCCCAAAGAAAGTGGCGAACTCAATCAGAATCCATTGGAGCAACTTGTCGCAGCGGCCAGTGGGCAGTTACCTACTCGACAGTTAGATAAATTTGAAATGGTTGAAATCGTACAGCTGGCCGTCCAGTCGCTTAACGAGCGACAACGCATGGCGGTGCTGCTTGCCAAATTCGAGGGGCTGAGCTATGCGGAAATTGCTACGATCATGGAGATGTCGCCCCCAGCCATTAAATCGTTGCTGTCTCGTGCTCGGAATAAGTTGCGCGAGATCTTAAAACCTTATTTGCAAACAGGCGAAAAGCCGTCGAACAATACCAGCTAACGTTGCCATGAGCCAAGAAGAGAAAACGCGACAGCAAAGATTAGAAGCCATTCACGAAGAAATTGTGGCGTATTTGGATGGGGAACTGACCCCGGAGCAAGCGGCACGCGTCGAGTCTCGACTGGCCGATCGTCCGGACTACCAGAAGCGACTCCAAGATATGCAACAAGCGTGGGACCTTCTCGACTCGCTTCCACAAGTGGATGTGGACGAATCGTTCTCGCGGTCCACGCTGGAAATCGTAGCGTTGTCCGCAGAGGAAGATTTGCAGGGGACTCGGTCATCATCAGCAACGACTCATCGTCGACAGTGGTTCTCTCGGCTGGGTTACACCCTGATATCGGCTGCCGCCGGATTGGCATTGGCTGTCTGGTTGACTCCACGTGCACAAGACAAATGGCTGCAAGACCTACCCGTGATCGAAAATGTCGACATGTACCTGCACATTGACAGTGTTGAATTTTTGAAATCGCTGCATGAGGAAGATCTCTTCAAAGACGAGGAGAATGGCTATGTCGGCTAAGCCGAATTGTCGAGTTGACATGAAGCTCATGCGGCCTCTGCTGGGATTCATGAGCAGTGTGGTGCTGGTATTGGCTGGCAACCCAATGGCCACCGGTGACGAACAATCTGTCGAGAAACATCGCTCTCGTGTCCGCCAAATGTCACTTTCCGAAAAGGCATCGCTGCGCATCAAACGGCGGCGATTTCAAGGCTTGTCGGCGGAACGCAAAGCAGAACTTCGACAGCTGCATGCTGCCATGGAGACTCACTCTGAGCTGAAACAAACCATGCGTTCCTACTCTGAATGGTTGGCGACTTTATCGCCCAGTCAATTGGCTGAATTGCAGCACCTGCCACCGTCGGCCCGGATTGAAAAGATTAAACAGTTCCGCCGTCATCAAGCTCCAGGGATACCTACTGATTTGCCGGTGCCACAACTGTCTGATAACGACACCAGAGTGTTGATGCGGTGGACACACCGGATCATGATGCAAAAGCATCATGAAATACAAGACAGCCTGCCGGCAGCCATGCGCCAGCGAATCGCGGCAGAATTGGATCCGGAAACCCGTGCGCAGATGCTCCTGCATGCGGCCCTAAACCAGCAGCTGACACTTCCTGTTTTGGACGGCGAGGTAAAAAAATTAGGACAGATGCTATCGCCTGAGGCAAGACACCTTTTAGAACAGGCCGGCAGCCATGAGAGCCGGCAACGGTTGCTCAAGACGTGGATCAACGGATCCCTCAGAAAGCCAATGAAAGACGGCCATGATCGTCGACGATTCAAAGAATTTCCTCACAAATCGCCAAAAATCCCCAGGCAGTTCTCGCCAAGACCGCGCCGAAAAAGACCACCCGCTAGAAATCCTTGAATGTCAATTCCAGTGAAGTTGACAATGACTAGCAGAGCCTTTTCGTTTCGTACCAACGTAGCTGGGGTGACTTGCGAAACGAGTTAATGAGCGGGAATCGCCAGCAAGGGAGGCATGGTCGTCATCAGGTAGTAGGCGCGTGGAGTCGTAAATTCAAGCAATGACTTGTGATTCCAGTTGCCTCTACTTTGCGAGGACACCAGATTGAAAAAACTCATCGGTTCGGCGAACCGTACCACCTGTACGTCTTCTTTATCGAGTTTTGCCAATTCAATCGCTCGATCAATGGCATCTTCGACAAATCCGATGGAATCTACCAGCCCGTGGCGGTGAGCTTGAGTTGCCGTGAAAATCTCGCCCGTCGCTAACTCGCTTAACCGCACATCGTCCTCTGCTAGCGCTGGACGGCCTTGGCGAACAATGTCCTTGAATCGCAAAAAAGTTTCATGGAGATATTCCTCAATGATCTTGCGATTCTCAGGAGAGAGCTCGCGGGTCATGCTGAGCATTTGTTTCCGCGGATGACTGGCGATGGAATCATTCTTGATACCATACTTCTCCATCAGTTCGGTGATGTCATAATGTGGAATGATAACGCCGATAGAACCTGTAGTAGTAGTTGGCTCAGCGTAGATTGAGTTCTCGCGATCACCCACGGCCATTGCCACGTAGTATCCTCCGCTTGCGGCCATACTGCCCATGCTGACTACGATCGGTATTTTGTTTTCGTCTCGCAAGCGAACCAGGTGATGATGGATAAAATCGGATCCCGTGACGGTTCCACCCGGTGAATTGACTCGCAAGACGACCGCCTTCACATTTTTATCCTTTTTCACGCGATCGATTTGTTTTTTGACGAACCCATCTCCCTCCATGATGACACCGTCCACGGTAATGAGGGCGATTTTGTTGTTTGCCCGGTGGGAATGCGAAACGTGCTTTTCTTGGATACCTTGGTCAGCATCGTTTGACGCTAGAGAAATTCCCTCGAACATGATGTACATCGTCTCAAAGCCGATGATCGCCAGGCAAAACAATAGGGCAGACCAACCCAAACACCCAAATCTACCGCGATGGCGAGGAGGTGCCCCAGGATTTCCCACACCCGGCATGGACGGGGTAGTTGGGCCCCCACGAGCTCCAGTTGGAGCCTCACTGGCCCGTGCCGATGAGGCCAGTTCAGGTACCACCGGTGATGTGCCTTGCGGCTCAGGATTCATCGAATCGGGGTTGGTTGGAAACATCTGAGGATCCTGTCAGGGGGATTTCTATCCTTATTCTCAACGTCGTGCTGTCAGATATTCTATCTGGATCCCATCGGACTGACAAATGCCAGGATGGCTTGCCAGCAGCGTTGGTGTTGCCCTAAACCCTGGAACCAAGATAAGCTACTTAGGTTGTTGGGTAGTTTTTTCTTGAGTGCTCGTGATTTTTTGAACGGATCGCGTCCAGCAGGTGGAGCGTACATCGGTGAACGATGTTGCGGTTCTCCTACGGGCCTGTACGCTAAAAATAGAACACGAGCCTGCCGTTTTTCGTGATGGAAGGAGCCGTGCGGTGTTGGTTTCCGCCTCGACTGAATGTTTTGCTGATTTGTCGCTTCCGAATACTCTGGAACGTTTCGTCGATCTAGAGTTTTCCCATATCGATTTATCGATATCCGAGAAAGGTCATCATCTGAGGCCGTCGCAAGTTGCCGAAGATGTGGATCAGGCGATCGACCTTTGCCGAAATACGAGTCGTTTAAACGTTGTCGCGTACAACGTAGAAATTGAGGCACAGGGTGAAGAGCACTATCGGCAATTTGACGCTTGTTGCCGGTTGGCCAAGGCGACCAAAGTTGTCTCCATCACCGTGCCTTCTGCGGAACTAGGAACACCTTTTAACGAAGAAGTCGAACACTTACGGCGATTGGTGTCGATTGCTTCTGTGGAGGGTGTTTTGGTGAGCATGCGCAGCCAAATCGATCGTCTGTCTCAAGATCCGGATACCGTGGTGGTTCTCTGCGACAATGTCAAAGGGCTCGGCCTGACCTTCGACCCCAGCCATTACATCTGTGGTCCTTATCCTAAAAAGAACGTTGATCAACTCATGAAATATGTGTATCACGTTCTATTGCGAGACACCAGCGATAGTGAGCTTCAAGTCCGCATTGGGCAGGGGAAAGTTGAGTACGGACGCCTGATCAACCAACTAAGCAAAGTCAACTATCAAGGCGCGTTGTCAGTGAGCATTACCGAAATGCCAGAAGTCGATCACTTCGCTGAAATGCGCAAAATGCGGCTGCTGTTGGAAAGCCTGCTATAACCTGAACGATTTTGACTGTTTTTTGGATTGTAGCGAATCTTGCGGTGGCTCCGCGGTTGTTGCTAAATCTATGTTCTACGGGCTTTCTATTTGTGTCGCCCTCGGTGACGTGCCGATGAGCGAAGTAACGTGGACACTTCTTGTCCATGGCTGACCCACAATTCTTCTCATCTTCACTGTTGAGGAGCTCAAACATGAAAACCGTCTCTTCGTGTGTTTGTGCACTTTTGAGTACATATATTACTGCAGTCGTACTTTCACCATGCCTTGCAGCCAACGATTGGAATCAGGTGTGGTTAGGGCAGTCTGCTGTGATTTCTGGATGCGGCTATGGCGCTAGTTGCCATGAAGGCCCCACCGACTATTCGCACGGCGAGGGTTGCGGCTGCGGCTCTGAGGATAATGGATACGCTGTTAGTGGCTGTGGTAACTGCAGGCTAAAACAGTGTCTCAAGCAGAAACTGTACCGTTGCAGTCCTCTGCATGGGAAAGTTTGCATGGTCGGTATGAAATTACGGCCCAAGCACTGGCTGCACACGCCCATCGACACCGGAGCCGGATCCCGATTTAACTGTTGTTGTAAAGGTAGCTACAAGTTTCCGGTTCCTCCGCTATCCACTTACCATTGGCCAGGTCGATTCGCAAACCGGCTGATGACGGACTACCAAAGTCCCTGGCGGTTTCCTGGTGTGCAGCCTTTTGGAACGGAATACGGTTCCGATAGCTATGATTTTGTACCACCGTCGGAGGCCGAACCGATTACTTCCCTAGATCACGACCCGGTTTCTTATTCCGAGGATGTCAGCGAAGTTGCCGATGATGAAGAGCTAACGAATGATGTCCGACGCATGAGCCAAATCATGGCGAACTTCTACAGAAAATGACATCGCAGCTGCGGCCACAGGCCTTGTTGAGACCTATGTTTCGCTGAGGACTTTACCTGCGCTTGAGGCTTGTTGATATTCGTCGATGTGGCGCCACCGTGAGCGAATAGTCAACTAGTCCAGCGTTGGATTCTACTTCTTCACCCTCCCTCTGAGGGCACTTCGTCCACATGGTTGGCAGGTTGGAAGCGATTTTGAAAGTTGCCTATGACGGCCTTGGAAGCCCATCGTGCCTTGCTGCCAACAGTTTTTGAAATTCATTCTTGTGTTGTGTTTCGTCAATTGACTCCAATCGTAATCTGTCGGGTCAACTTTGATGTGATGCAGGTGAATAGTCGTTTGGTGGTTTAATCTGAGTCCTATCGGCTATCTTCCAGACCGTTCCCCGCACTCCGCGTGACTATCCAAGTTCTGCAAGAATCCGTCGTAGGGTTGTCTACGCTAGCTGCCATCTGCCGCGCGACCCAAATGGTAGAACTCCTATTTGCAGCCCAAAAATCATAATTACTAAATTCAGCATCATACGGATCCCGATACGATCTACATGTGCTCGTCTACGTTTCGTCCTCATGGGAAGCGTGGCATGAGTTGACCCAAAAGCAAAGGAGTCGTGCGGTCCACGTTCCGGTGGAGACTGGCAATTGACCCAATAACAGGTTGCCAAGTCTACGCGGAAGCCCTCGTGACCAGCGTGACTGAGGGGGGGGAATCAGCATGGGTACGCTTCGGCGTTCGTTCGAGCGCGCGCGCGCATCGACCCGCGTGGTGCCGCGTTGTTATGTAAATTGCAATCTGCCGCTGCAGCTATCATGGACCGCGACACTGCTTGTTGCTTTGCTGTCAGCAGTCACACAAGCTGGAACGGGCGAAACCGCTTTGCAGACGGATGAGTCCGGTGGTCGATCCACTTCTTCTTTGTTTTTAGCGCCTCGCGTTCCCAAGAAATTTTTGCTGCCGTATAAGCCGACGCGTGAAATCAGTCAGGGCGCGTTACAAACCGATCAGGATACACGTGCGCCTGCCGACGAACCTGCACCCGTAAAACTTGCGACATTCAAAGAAGAAACGGCGGCCAAGAACGTCGATCACAGTATTTATTTTCATATTGGCGATCGTTCGCAGCCAGCATCACCCGCCGAAGACGCCGTTCCGGTCAGTCACCCATGGGAAAGTTCTCAAGCTCTACCCGTCAAAGTCTTTCCCGCACCCGATGATTGTCACGAAGAATTCATCGACGATTCGTCGAATATTGGTCCCGAATTGGATCAGCCTGCGGAACCTGATCTACCGATCGACGACACTTTTTCAGGTCTCCCGTCGCAAGACGATGAATCTCACGACCAGGAACCCATCTCAGATAACGAAGCAACGGATACGAACTCCCAGGCAACAGTCAACTCAGACTTTGTCACGGAAGGCGTTACCGAAACGCGAACGGCAAGCCGCTTAGACGAGGATTTTTTCAAACAGAAATCGGCCGTCCGTGTGGCTGCGATGGATGCGTGGATTCTGTCGCGTTTGTCGTCGGGGTCCAACTCAGAGGACCAATCGGACTCGGGTGATGTGTTTTTGAGAAAGGTGTTGTCCAATGCTACCGATAAAGATGACACTTCCGGCAATGCTAATGAGAGGGAGCCGTCCGGAATCATCGATCTGTTTTCTAAGCCGATCGATGTCAGGGGTCGACAAAACGTGGTGTTACGCACCAAGCATGATATCGACCGCACGGCAGCTGTGGACCCAGCCATCTGTGACATCATTCCATTCACTCCTCGTGAATTGTCATTGATGGGACTGAAACCTGGGTCGACGACAGTGACTCTTTGGTGTCAAAACAAATGCCAACGGCCGCTCACCTATGTCGTCAACGTCACCCCTGATCTCAAAGTCCATTGCCAACTCGAAGACGAATACGATAGTTTGGCACGCATTCTGATGGAACTGTTCCCGGACAGTAAAGTTGAGTTGCAGCCCGTCGCTGACAAACTGATTGTACGTGGTCAAGCCAAAGACATTGAGGAAGCAGTTCGGATACTGCAAATCATTCAATCGGAAAAGGACAGCCCAGCTCGTCAAGAAACACAGAAGCCGGAATTTTCAGATAACCCGTCCCAGGACCCGTCGATAGGTGGGCAAGCGGTTTCGGTGTTGTCTTCTAACGAATTAGAGCGTCAAACTGGTGACGGATTGACGATCGTGAATCTACTGCGAGTTCCCAGTCCCCAGCAGATTATGCTTCAAGTTCGGCTTGCCGAGTTGAATCGTTCGATAGCCCGCGGATTCGGCACGGACATGGAGTCCGGAATGAATGCTTCCGACACCGCGGAATTATTGGTTCGATCGATGCTCACTGCTTCTGCTGCGGCAAATAAGAATGTCACCTCGCCTTCGGTGGTCACACACACGGACCGCGACGCCATCGAAAAGAGTATCCGACGGCTAGAACAACAAGGCGTCATTCGAATGCTTAGTGAACCAACGCTGGTGACGTTAAGTGGCTGTCCTGTCACGTTCGTAGCCGATGGAGAATTCGCCCTGCCTACGGCCGTCGGTGTGGAGGACAGAGGAGCCATGGCGACAGATGGTGGTACTTTAGGTGCCGTCATCAGCTTCCTCCCGACCGTCGTCGACAAGGACCTCATCCGACTGGAAGTCGCACCCGAATTTAGTCAGATCAATACGGCACTCAACACCAATAGCTCGTTCTCAATCGACATCCGTTCTGTCACTACAACGGTGGAAATGCGAGAAGGACAGACGTTGGCAACGGTTGGTTTGCGAGAAAACGTCATGAAAAATACAAGACGAGAGGACTTGCCGATATTGTCGCACATCTTTGGCAAGCGCGACGGGTCCCGTCATGACGTGTCCCGTCATGAAACCGAGCTGATCATTTTGGTGACGCCCGAACTGATTGATCCGTTAGATCTGGAAGAAGTTCCGTCACTACCAAGTTTTGATGTGACCGAGGTTAATGACCATGACTTCTACCTACATGGTCATTTGGAGGGCAATCCAACCCAGGGCCACGGCAGAACGAGTTGGTCTAGATTGCCGAAACGCTATGCGAGGCTTGGGCCTGCTATGACATCTGGCTCATTTTGGCACGGCCAATAGCCGTGCTGCTGCAACTATCATCGAGCAAGCTGCCAGGAGAGTCACCCATGCAACTTTGGCATACCTACCCGCAGAGCCGAGCGGTCTGTTTACTAGCATTGATCATGCTTGCCAATAGCACTGGTTGCCAGCAAATGCATTCAAGATCAAACGCGAATGGTGACCGACCATTTTCTCTAGGTGCGGTGAGCGATGCCTTTTGGGAAACACAGCAAACGAATGCTGAAGCGGCGGACTTTTTGTTTTTTCGGCACGAATTTCGTGCCAAAACGGCCGAACTGGCTCCAGGAACAAAACGCCATCTCGAATCCGTAGCGTTGCGGTTGGAACATGTACCGTTCCCAGTGGTCATTGAGCAAAGTAAGCACGATCGCTACCCGAAACTTGACAGGAAGCGTCGCCAAATCATCGTGGAACACCTGACTCGCATGGGAGTCGCCGATGCCGAAGATCGTGTCATCATTGCACCAGCGTTCTTACCTGGTTATTCGGCGAACGAAGCTGCTCAGTCCTATTATTCGACGTTTGATAACGCAGGCTATGGCGCGGGCGCAGGGGGCGGAGGATTTGGACGCGGATACGGGGGCTTTGGCGGAGGTTTAGGACGGCGTAATTTTGGTACCGGGGGATTGTTCCGTTAGTGTTCCGCGTCTCCCGTCCCAGGGGCTTTGTCTTGAGTCTCGAGCAATCGCTGGAAGTCTTCGCGAAGTTGATGTAGTTGTTCCTCCACGGTTTCCAATTGTTGTTTAATGCCGTGACGAGTTTGGATGTCATCACCCTCAATCGGGGGTAGCTTTTCAGCATCCAACGGTTCATCGAGTGAGGCTGATCGTTCTGAGGTAGCAGCTTCATCTCGATGGTTGTCACCTACGAACCACTCGACATAACGTCTCACATCTTCGGGCAACTCTTCCCAACCAACATCGTCCGTAGACAACTGCCAAGACTCCCCGTCCTTCTCGATGAGAATCCTGGCGGGGCCGTTGTCCGGATTCGTGACGACAACTTTCAGATCCTTGGGAAGACGAATACCAACACGATCCAATTCCTCCTTCAAAACAGGACCCGGATGGATGAAACGGAACCGCAACGTATCCTCATCCCAGCTTCCGTCAACCGCTTCGTCAAAATCCTGCACGGTGTCCCGATAAGATTTCTCCAGCCAGCGAAAAACCTGCTCAGCGTCAGTATTGTTTGTCCAAGGTATACGATGTTCAGGGCGTTTGTTTGGCGATACCGTTAACGATTGCCGGCGACCTGCACGAATCAGCATTACTTCGGTGATCTCTCCTTGCTGCTCTTCGATCGCTTCTGATAACTCCTGAATACGTCCCACTTCGGTCGACCCAAACTTGAGAATTACATCGAACCTCTCGATGCCAGCCTGATCCGCCGGACCATCAGGTACGATGTGATGCACGACCAGTCCTTCACCAGTCGTCAGTCCCAGATGGGAACGTAACGCTTTCGAGGGACGTTGGCAACCAATTCCCAGCCAGTACTCACGCTGCGTCTGTTGCATGATCATCCTGCGCATCGCATCTAGTGAGTCACGAGGTTCCTCTGCGGTTGCCAACGTTGCGCATGTCGAAACGAAACACGACAGTGCCAGTGAACTTAACCAATCCGTTCGCATTCGACGTAACATGTTACTCGAACCTCTATCTAAGAAACGATTCATACGACTTACTGAAATCCCCGTCCCGAAACCGGTACGATTTTCACATCCTCCAAAGGTACGACCACGGGATGGCCATCCAGGCTTTCCAGCGGAACATAATGGTGCCTTCGTTCTACCTGATGTCCCAGCCGTTCCAGAGCATGGACAATTTCTTCTGGAATCATCGAGCGTGTCGGACTAACTAGTTGACGATCTGTATCCGACGAGAGACGCGCCACCGGCAACTGCATTTCTCGACCGTTCATCACCAACTTAACAAATTGGGGAGCCTCCGTTTCCGCGATCAAGGCGCGCCTGTTTTCAGCCGTTTGCTGCACAAGCGGTTTTACGTCTGTATTTTGCTGGTGGCCCGCTATCGAATTGTTGGGGGGGACGATCATATCCGACGCGGGCCACCAGCCCCGTACTGCCATTCCTAAACCAAATGCCATTAGCCAGGCAGCGCATGCAGCCGCCATGAGGGGTATCCAACGAGAACTTTCTGAGAAAGTATTCTGGTTTGTTGTATCACTCGATCCCTGACTGCGAAGCGAGATCGTATCACCAGTTGGTTTTTCGTTCTCTTCTTTCGTCCCTCTTTCCGGCAGCGGAACACTAGCATGCGATGGTTGCGCGGTAGCTGTCTTCCATGCTGCCAAATCTTGTGCCAGCGCTTGCGATTCTAGAAAAGCCAAAGCACAGCGTTGCCAACCTCCCGGTTCATCATCGAGAGATAATAGTAACGTGCGATATTCTACTTCGGAAAGTTCCCCATCCACCAACCGCTGCCATATGACATCGCTTGTCTCGTCGTAGGATGGTTGACTGTTCGTTTCGCTCATGGCATGACCCCAGCGTGAACCACTTCTCGCACTGCCAATGCTTGTCGCAACTTTCGCCTGGCCCGGTGAAGTCGAGATTCCACCGCGCTGTGGCTGATGCCTAAATGTGCTGCCAACTCGTGGTAACTCCAGTTCTCGGTGTATTTGAGTAAAAGAATTTCCGCGTCTTGTTCTGGTAATTGCTGTACCGCTTGCTGAATTAACTGTTGGCGCTCGCGCGCCAACAAGTAATTCAAGGGGTCGAGATGTGCTTCATCCACCTCCGTTGGTTGTTTGGTTTGGGCATAATGCTCGGTCAACTTCCGCCGGCGCCCCATTTTTCGTCGATACTGCAATACTTGACGAACCGTCAGTTGATACAACCACGGAGCAGTTTTACTCGGATCCAACAAGGGCGAGGCTTGACGCACGGCCGCCAGGGCCACCTCCTGCATGATTTCTTCGACAGCATCGGCTTCGCCAAGTCGCGCATAGGCAATTGTGCGAAGCCACCGGTCGTGCCGGGCGAGCTCCGCTTGCCAATCAATCTCCGGCCTCCCGGTCGTTGGCCGGTCGGCATCCCCGGTTGTGTGGGACATGGCACTTTCTGAATGACGCTTGACTACGGTTAGTTACCGTCAGCAAGTAAATCTTGTGGAGAATTCTCGGTCCGTTGAAAAAGGGCCTGCGAGGCAACACGCTGACAGACAATTTGGCGGCAGGGCCCAAGTCCCCAGTATTTCGATAAGTTGTGGCAATCGGAGGGCTTGCGCCCTGCCGCCACAAGATCTCGATGTCAGAAGACGCAAATATTTCATGGCGTTTGCTTGCAGGTCTGGCCTGTTTTCGTGCGAAACGGGATGCATTCCCCAACTTCCATACGATAAACGGCCTGACTCAGTTCGGATGGCGGGCTGCAAGATGGCATTTGTGAGGCTGCGTCTTGCCAGCCGGGCACCAAAGTCACGATCGACCTAGAGATTAATTCGTATCCAGCAGCGCCAGATTGGGAGCCAATTCGCAAATTCGATCGTGTACGTAGCGACGTATTTGGGTGTGTGTTCGCAAGCCTAACACGTGTTGCAGAATCCTTTCTGCGTCTTGTGCCGTCAAGTGACTGGCCAGATCCTTCATGGACGGTACAAAAGCGGGACTCATGCTGAATGAACGCAGGCCCATGCCATACAACAATACGAACGCACTGGGCATGGCAGCCATCTCACCACACAAAGTGACCGGTTTGCTAGCTTGCAAGCACGTTCGGATGACGCTACGCAGCACGCGTAGTACCGGAGGGCTCAGAGGCTGGCAGAGATGATTGACCTTAGGATTGTCGCGATCTGCTGCCATCAAATATTGCACCAAATCGTTGGAACCGATGGAGACAAAGTCGACGATATTCAGCATGGAGTCGATGGTCACGGCAGCGGCGGGAACTTCTAACATCATGCCCAAGGGTACGCTGCCAAATCCCTTGCCTTCCTCCTGCAGTGAACGCTGAGCTCGACGCACCATGTTGCGAACGCGGCGCATCTCTTCGTAAGTGGAAATCATCGGGCACATCAACTGCACACGGTTGCCGTTTTCTTCGGCCTCGGCAGCTGCGCGCAGGATAGCGCGAATTTGCGTGAGAAAAAACTCTGGGTGTTCGAAGGAGAGACGAATGGAACGCCAGCCTAAAAATGGATTTGCTTCCTGGTGTGTGTGTCCCAAATAGGGAACCGTTTTGTCACCACCAATGTCTAGCGTGCGAATCGTGACGACTTGCCCCGGACTGGCCTCGATCATACGACGGTAGTCTGCCAGTTGTTCCTCTTCATCAGGAACATCAGGATGGGTCAAATACAGGAATTCGGTGCGATATAGCCCTACTCCGGAAGCCCCCATGGCTTGAGCTGCCTTGGCGTCCGCCATGGTATTGATATTTGCGAGTAGCTGAATGGATTCTCCGTCCGCCGACACAGCTGGTTGATGGCGGTTCTCGGCAAGTTGATCTTTAAGATGAAAAAACTCTCGTTCCAACTTACGAAATGCACTCAGTTGCTCGCTATCGGCTTTCACGATCACGTGACCGTCGCGTCCGTCCACCACAATGGTGTCGCCTGTTTTCACCTGTCGCATGACTCCACGGACACCCGACACGGCCGGAATGCCCCGGCTTCTAGCAATGATGGCGGCGTGGCTGGTCTGACTTCCTCGTTCTGTCACGATTCCCTTGACTTCAAGGTCCCCGAGCGCGATCACCTGCGACGGTAAGAGTTCATCCACCACAACGATCACGGGGCCATCCAGCCCTCCAAAATCGGGTCTCAGAACATCGCTAAGATGTGTACTGATGCGGACAATGACGTCTCTCAGGTCACTCAACCGCTCCCTCAAGTATTCATCTTTGGTTCGCGTGAACAGTGAGGAATACTGGTGCAAAAGTTGATGCAGCGCGGCTGAAGCTGTTACCCGATCATCCACAATCCATCCGCGCACTTGCTTCGTAAACGCAGTGTCTTGCAAAATGGTCTCGTGGGCTCGAAAAATGGCCGCTTCTTCTTGGCCAACCTGGGCTTCGACCTTCCTCCGTAACGCGCGCAAATCGGCTGCAGCGCGGTCTCGAGCCGTTTCATAACGGGCGAGCTCAGCGGTGATGTCTTGTTCTTCAAGCCGTTTGCGGTCCGGATCAACAAAGATCTCGTGAATGCAATATGCCTTGCCAACCGCAACGCCCGGTGATACAGCGATGCCCTTACGCATGACCGGCAATGTACCACGGATGGCCCGCCTCAAGAATCAGGACTAAAGGTCCTTCTTAGGGGGCTTGGGGATGAGCCAACGGCCAGCGCCGTGGGTTCACCATTGACCAATACAAAGCTGAAACACCACCAGCGATGTTTGGCAATTTGGGAAGCATCCCAACGTCGAAAACGCTAGCGTCAAAAGTGCCTCGCTAGACTTATTTTGCGGTTCAGGTAGGACACTCATGATTTCGCTTGCCGTCTGTCAGCCTCGTCGCTATACTCTGCAACCCAAATCAGCCATTTTAGCCCATGTTTGGTGGCCTATATCACCGATGTATTTTCCCTTGATTGATCGGATTACGGAGCTGGACACGTTGCGCATTGTCACGCAAAAGCAATTGCGACCTGACGAACCCTACCTCCAAGATCACTTTCCTGGTTTTCCTGTAATGCCAGGTGTATTGATGATGGAATCAGCCTTCCAGACCTGTGGTTGGCTGTTGTGTGTCGCCGATCGATTCCAACAAGGGTTTCCTCGGTTGAGTGATGTACGAAATGTAAAATTTGGATCGTTTGTTCGGCCAGGTGACACATTGCAATTGTCTGCCGAGGTTGTACAGCAAAAGGAAAACCAAACGACGTTACAAGTCCGAGGATGTGTGGGTGAGCATTCCGCAGTGTCAGGGAGGTGGGTTTTGGCTTTTGCCGAATCCATTTGTGACCAACCAACCGAAATGCGGTCGCACCACACCAGCTCGAGTCCCCCCTCATCCATGAACAAAGAACTGGAACATATTTTCCAATCCATTTGTGAACCGAATTGCCTGCTGGAACCGGTGGATTCTTAATCGACTCTTGGCACTCAGCAGGACGTTCTAACCAGATAAAATCCCTAGCACTAACAAGTCGAAGTTTAAACATAGGAGGTTTACTTCATGTCAGTTGGAAGACCAGAAATCGACAACAAAGTCCGAACAGTGTTGGTTGATGCGTTAGGTGTGGATGACGACGAAGTCACCCAGGATGCCACGCTCGTCGGAGACCTTGGTGCCGAATCGATCGATTTTCTCGACATTGTTTACAATCTGGAAAAGACCTTTGACGTTGAAATTCCACGCGGAGAACTCCTTCCCGACGACATCCTGACGAATACTGAACTTTTGGAGGAGGGGAAATTGAATTCGGTGGGTTTGGTGCGTCTCCGACAGCGAATGCCGTTTGCCGATCTGAGCAAATTCGAAGACAATCCGGTGGTGGCCGACTTTGCATCGCTGCTTACGGTGAATGACATGTGCAGTTTCGTGGAAGGCAAATTACGAAAAGCAGCATGACATGCTCCGTGTGGTGTAAGTACGCACCCGCTGAAAATGAAACAACACTTTGGTGGATTGCAGTAGTGATTTGGCGTTAGCAACGTTGTTGGTGTTTCACGACGACAGACGTAAAATGACCTAACGACGAAGCATTCGGCTCAAGTTTTACAAGACATTTCCATTACGGACTTGCAACCGTTCGCCGACTGTTTTTACAGTTTCAGTCACTAGATGATGTCCTTGGCAATAACCGCGTCAAAACAGCAACATCCTCACCATGCGCTGGTTCTGGATTGACCAATTTGTCGAATTCGAAAGCGGCAGTAGAGCTGTTGCTCACAAGAACGTCACCTTGGGTGAAGTTCATGTGTCGAGTTACGTCCCCGGACAGGCCGTGTTGCCTACTAGCTTGATCGTAGAAGGCTTTGCGCAGACCGGAGGTATCCTGGTCGCCGAAGCGAACCATTTTGCACATCGTGTGGTTCTTGCGAAGGTTTCACGAGCCAGTTTTTCTCGCGATGCTCGTCCCGGAGACTGTCTGGTCTACACGGCGCGACTCGAACAAATCCAGGATGATGGCGCTATCGTCAGCGCTGATGCTCGCGTTGCCCAGGGTGACGAATTGGTTGCGGAGGCCAAATTGGTCTTTGCGCACTTAGGGCAAGAGATTGCCGAAAGCCTGTTTGACCCACAGGAACTGTGGCGACTTCTCCAACTGTGGAAGCTTTACGAAGTTGGCCAAGGGCCTGATGGGCTCCCCTTGAAAGTGCCCCAACTGTTCCAACAGGTTGATCTGGAACGATCTGCCAGCATGCTATAGTCTGCGATAGCCATGAACCCCAATTTTTACGCCCTATGAAACGCCGCGTTGTCGTCACTGGTACCGGTCTGATCAATCCACTAGGTCACGATGTGGAAACCGTCTGGACGGCGCTCCAGGAAGGCCAATCGGGCGTGGGCCCCACCACGATCTTTGATGCCAGTCGCTTCCCGACCAGAATCGCGGCCCAGATCAAAGAATGGGACGTGAGTCGCGCTGTCACCTCAGGCGATCAATGGATGCGCCGAGCGCGACATACGCAGTTCGCTGCGGCGGCAGCTGAACAAGCCGTAAATCAAGCTGGGATTCTGGATCGAGCGCTGACTCCTACTCGTTTTGGAGTTTATCTGGGCAGTGGTGAAGGCGATTCGGACTTTGCGTCTTTCAGCCAAATCATGATGGCCTCTCTGCACGACGAAGGATACGACAAAAACCGGTTTGCTCAACGTGGACTGGAAATCATCAACCCCATAAAAGACCTGGAACAGGAACCCAGCCTGCCGGCAGCACACATGGCCGGCATGTTTGATGCTCAAGGCCCCAATTCCAATTGTCTCACCGCCTGTGCCGCCAGCAGTCAAGCGATTGGAGAAGCGACCGAGTTGATTCGTCGCGGAGATGCTGATGTTATGCTGTCGGGCGGACTACACAGCATGATCCATCCCTTCGGAGTCACTGGCTTTAACCTGCTGACAGCCTTGTCGACGCGGAATGACGAACCAACCAAAGCGTCGCGACCCTTCGACCAAGGACGTGATGGCTTCGTTCTCGGTGAAGGAGCTGCCATGTTGGTTCTCGAAGAATTGGAACATGCCCGCCGTCGAGGCGCAAACATTCATGGTGAAATCATTGGATACGGCTCGAGCGCCGATGCCTTTCGGATTACCGATATCCATCCCGAAGGTCGTGGAGCAGCGTCTTGCATGGGCCTGGCGATGCGCGACGCAGGCCTCACACCCGCCGATGTCGACTACGTCAACGCGCATGGAACCAGTACCACCGTGAATGACAAAGTGGAAACGCGCGCCTGCAGAACCGTTTTTAGAGATCAGGCCGGCAAGATACCCGTCTCCAGTACCAAGAGCATGATGGGACATCTGATTGCCGCCGCAGGTGCGACCGAAGTGATTGTCTGCCTGCAAGCGCTCCGCGATCGCGTGTTGCCTCCCACCATCAATTACGAACAACCCGATCCCGAATGCGATTTAGACTACGTGCCCAACGAAGCCAGACAGTTGGCAAACTGTGATGTGGCACTCAGCAACAGCTTTGGTTTTGGTGGTCAAAACATTACGCTCGCGCTGGCGCGGTTTCATTCGTAGCGGTGGGACCGTCGGACGCTTGACAGTGACCAGCACACACGACCAGCACACCACGCTGTCCTGACTCGAACCTCAAGGGCCAATACTGGCAGGGTTCTTCATCAAGAAATCTCTAGGACCCTTCAGCGTGTAGTACGGGTAGTTCACCGTATGTGTTGGGCCAGTGTTCCTAGCATTGGCCGGCAATTCAGGACCACCACTCGCACATCCGCCCGGCCCAGATGAACAGTCAGCGCCGGCTCCCCAGCCACCTACACGAGCATGATGTTGGCAGCCGGTGGCCAAAGATACAAACAACACCAATGCTAGCCCGCTCAAGATGCGTGCCATAACTTGTCCTCCCCTTCGCGGTGATTTGTCGGCCTAAAACTGCCTCTTGGAAGGATGAAAACAGACAGCGCCGCCTGTGTCCTCCTACCTGGGTTAACCCCTTTATCCATCATCGTCGGACTATCCCGATTTGTTGAATCATTCGAATTTGGGCGCAAAAACAACTTTTGGCACGTTGTATGCATTAGAGTTGACATGAGTAATGAGCAGAGAAGTGCAAAGGGAAGAGGCAACCTTTGCCGCGGGGTGCGGAACAGAGAAAGAGGCTGTTTTGTGGGGTCGACTCCGAGAGAGGCAGAACCACAAGAATCCCTTAAAAAAAGCCTTTTTTTGGGGGGTTCAGACAGTTCTCGGGCAGAATGAGGCAGACGCATCCGAATCGGCCTAACGGCCATTCCGCTGGGTTCAGGGCGAGTTGGAATAGCAGCTTCCAACTCGCCCTATTTTTTTGCGTGTATCAAAATTGAACATGTGTTCGTTTTTGATACAGTTGGGCGTGGTCGATGCCTGATGGTGACAAGAAAAAAACAAGATTGACCGATGATTTTTTGGGGGGCCAAAATCAAGGTAAGACTTGCCCTGGAGGGTTTCTCCTTGTCTCATGGATAGAGAGAGCATGTCCTGATTTCAACGACCGATCGGTGAACACATGCGAAGCTTAGTTGTCCTACGATATCCGGTAGCTGTCTCAGCTCGAATCTTGATGGTCATCATGGCACCACTGGCCTTGGTCTTGCTGGCCAATTTGGTGAGCGCTGCTGAAAAAGTTTTCGATCCTGGTATCCCGCAGGTGACCGAAATCAACCTGCAGATTCGCGGAGGGTGGCAGGAATACGAATTGTCGCCGTCGGCACCCGCCACCGAAGGAGAGTGGTGTCGCCGAGTCTATCTGGATTTAATTGGGCGCATCCCGACGGTTGATGAATTGGAAGCTTTTTTCAAAGATTCGTCCAAGTCCAAACGCATTGAATTGGTAGATCGACTTCTATTCGATGATCGCTATGTGGAGGAATATGCGCGCCACTGGACAACCATCTGGACCAATTTGTTGATTGGTCGAAGCGGCGGTACCAACAACCGGTCACCCATCAACCGTGCCGGGATGCAGAAGTACTTAAGAGACAGTTTTGCGCGCAACAAACCGTATGATCAGCTTGTCTACGAGTTGATTAGTGCCACGGGATCGAACACGCCGGGCACTGACGGCTTTAACGGCGCGGTCAATTTCTTGATTGGTAAACTGGACGAAAATGCCACACAGGCAACTGCCGACACTTCCCGGATTTTTCTGGGGATGCAGGTCCAGTGTACCCAGTGCCACAATCATCCTTTCAACGATTGGAAACAGGCCAAGTTTTGGGAGATGAATGCCTTCTTCCGCCAAACGGTTGCAGTACGCCAGTTCCAGCCGGGCACCCGCCGGATACGAGTAGCAGATCTGGCCAATCAGGATTTTGCGGGCGAAGGGGGGCAACCTCAGGAGGCTGAGATTTACTACGAACTACGGAACGGGTTGCTCAAGGTGGCCTATCCCGTGTTCGTAGACGGGAGCGAAATCGGACGCAGCGGATACGTCTCGGAGGTCGAGCGACGCCAGGAACTTGCCGAGTTGGTCGCAAAATCGAGCTATATGTCCGAAGCGATTGCGAACCGCATGTGGGGACATTTTCTGGGTTATGGCTTTACCAAGCCAATCGACGACATGCGACCCGACAACATTCCTTCTCACCCCGACCTGCTCAACTATTTGGCGGACCAGTTTTCCAGTAATAGTTATGATCTGCAACAGCTGATGCGGTGGATTGTATTGAGTGAGCCTTATTCGCTTTCCAGCCGAATCAAACGAGCCAACGAAGCTGATGACCCACAACTCGGTTTGCCTCCCCGATTCAGCCATTTTTACTTACGGCAAATGCAGGCCGAACAGTTGTATGAGTCACTGCTCACGGCGACGAAAGCTCACAAAACTCGTAGCAGCTATGAAGATCAGGAAGCGGATAAGAGTGCCTGGCTGCAGCAGTTTGTTTCGGCCTTTGGGACGGATGAGGGCGGTGAATCCACTTCTTTTAATGGTTCGATCCAACAGGCTCTGATGATGTTCAATGGTGCTTTGATTAAACGGGCCACCAGCAACGATTCAGGAGGATTCCTGCATGCGATTGCCAATGGTCAGATGAGCAACGTACGCAAGATTGACTACCTCTACCTGGCCGGCTTGGCACGTCGACCAACACGCCAGGAAAAAATGTATGCCAACGGATTGCTGGTTGCCCGTAAAGGAGATGCCACAGCAGCCCTCCAAGATATTTGGTGGGCTATCCTCAACTCCAATGAATTTATTCTGAATCACTAACCGCAGAGGCAATCTCGATGATCCACGACATTCCACACGGTATGACACGACGGCATTTCGTGCAGCATCTGGCAGCTGCTTCGGCTTGGACAGCACCCGCTTTGATGCTGGGCAACAGCTTACAGGTGCACGCAGAAGATTTGCGACAGCGGAACAAGTCAGCCATTTTGCTCTGGATGAGCGGCGGTCCATCGTCAATCGACATCTGGGACTTGAAACCGGGTGCCGCCACGGGCGGTCCTTTTCGACCGATCAGTACCTCGGGCGATGTGCAAATCTGCGAGCACATGCCACAAATGGCAGAGCAAATGCATCACATGGCCGTTGTACGCTCGATGAGCACCCGCGAAGCGGATCATGGGCGAGGCCGTTATTACATGCATACAGGTTATGTCCCGAATCCCAATATCGAATATCCCAGCTATGGTGCAGTCCTTTCGCACGAACTGCAAGATGGCCGTGAGCTGTTGGAAATTCCTCCTTTTGTTTCGGTCGGTGGCGGCAGCGTGGGGCCCGGATTCCTCGGCATGGCGTGGTCACCCTTTACCGTCACCTCCGAAGGTAGGATTCGCAACCTGCAAATGGGAATCAAAGGCGACCGCGTAAGCCAACGTATGGAAATGTTGCAGCTGATTGAAACGAACTTCAATCGACAAAAACGGGGAACGACGTCTCAGGAACACACCAAGATCCTGGCAAAGACCGAGAGGCTCATGACGAGCCCGCAGATGTCGGCTTTCAAAGTGCGTCAAGAACCCCAAGAGATCCAAGATCGCTATGGGCAAAATGGCTTTGGCAGGGGCTGCCTGTTGGCTCGACGTTTGGTCGAAGCCGGTGTGCCATTTGTAGAAGTCGATTTTGGTGGGTGGGACAACCACGCTGGAATCTTTCCTACGCTGGAGACGAAACTGGCAGAGTTGGACAAAGGTATGAGTGCCTTGGTCGCCGATCTGGAACAACGAAGTCTGCTGGCCGACACGGCAATCATTTGGATGGGCGAATTTGGCCGCACGCCGCGCATCAATGGCAACGCAGGACGCGACCACTGGGCTCGAAGTTGGAGCGTCGTCGTGGGAGGTGCTGGCATCCAGGGTGGAGTTGCCGTCGGAGAAACGAACCAGGATGGGACGCGCGTGGAAACCGAACCATATACGTCGCAGGACCTGATGGCATCGATCTGCAAAACACTTGATATCTCTCTGGAAACGACGTTCACCAGTAACAATGGCCGGCCGATGAAGATTGCCAATAGCGGCAAAGTCATCTCGGAACTGTTCAGTTGAGTCTTCCAGCAACCACTGGCCACGTCCGTCACCGTTTCCAGTAAACGCCGTCCCCAGGCTCATGTGTCACTGCTGGTTTGCCCAGCCGTGCACCTCTGGGGTTTGTCTTGTTCCTGTCAATCTACTTGGATACGTCTCTGGCTCGGGTTGCCCCCAAGAACGCGGTGTGAGTAGCTTGCAATGAGTTCCTGCACTTTGCTCAGGATGTGAGTAGTTGTTTTTGGTATAGTTCTCGTTCCCAACCCTCCGTGTGGAGGCCGAACGCAGCGCGCCAATCATCAACGCCGACCGCCGTCATGTGTGACGCGTCGGACAGTAGGGACATGTCAGACTCTTCAGACCAAAGCCCACCAACCGCGACACGCGAATCACGATCGAATAGCCAGTCGTCGATTGTGCGTCCCATGCTACGCCTGGCCTTACCCGCTCTGGCTGAGCAAATACTAACCATGCTGGTCGGCTATGTTGATTGGTGGTTGGCAGGCCACTTCTTACAGGAAGCTCCGTTTCTGGCTGCGATGAGTTTGATGGTCTACGTCCTTTGGCTCATTCCTAGTATGTTCTCTGCCGTGGCGATAGGCGCGACCGCCTTGGTGGCACGCTTTGTGGGCGCCAAAGATTCCACGATGGCCATGCGCATCTGTCATCAGGCGATGCTAATCGGTATCGCGATGGCTGTTGTGGCCACTCTGATCACGGCTTGGGGCGGTCCGAGGTTCGTACATGCCATGCAGCTGCAAGGCGACGCGGCATTTCTGGCTAACCGTTATCTCTGGATACTCGTCCCCATTGTCCCCGCCATCATGGTTGAGCAGGTAGGGATCGCCTGTTTGCGTGGAGCCGGAGATACCGTCAGTGGTTTCGTTGTCAAAGCCATCGTGGTGGCCATCAATATTGTAGTGAGTACCGTGTTGGTCATTGGCTGGGGACCACTGCCTCCACTCGGCTGGGACGGTTTGGCGATTGGAACGGCTGTGGGACATGGAGTCGGTGGTTTGTTGATTGCCGGGCTATTGCTGATGGGGCGAGCCGGTCTGAAAGTTCGTTGGCGGCAGCTCGTTCCGGACGTCCCCATGATCTGGCGTTTGCTGCGCATCGGCATCCCGGGTGGCTTGGACATGGCCGTCATTCTGTTCTGCCACCTGGTATTTGTGGCCATCATTAACCGCCTGGGAACCCTCGCCGCAGCCGCACACGGACTCGGTGTGACTATCGAATCGATGGCATACCTGCCCGGTTCGGCGTTCCAGGTGGCTGCTATGACGATGACAGGACAGATGCTAGGTGCACGTGATCCGCGACGAGCTGTGCAGAGCGCGCTGGCTGCCTCTGTAGCCGGTGGAGCCTTGATGGTGGCCGCCGGCATTGTTTTTTACGTCGCCCCCGAGACGCTCACAGCTTTTTTTACCGGCAATAGTCAAAGCCCCACCGCGCTGGCCACCGTACCGTTACTAAAAATCGTTTCTTGGACGATGCCATCTCTGGCTCTGGTCATGATTCTCAGTGGTGCATTACGAGGTGCGGGCGATACCCGCTGGCCATTGGCAATTTCACTTGTCGGCTTCTTCGGTTTGCGTCTTCCCGGTGCCGCTTGGCTCGCTTGGGAATCGGTCACCGTACCCGGCTTGGGTTGGGAAGTCGCAGGGTGGGGATTAGGTGTCACCGGAGCTTGGTACGCGATGCTGATCGATACCGTTGTCCGTAGCATCCTATTCGTGTGGCGCTTCGCACACGGTGGTTGGAAGAAGACGGATGTGTGACCGAAATCCGCTGCGTCAAGACAACATCAACGAAGAGCGTCGAAGCAGACAATCTGGCCGTGGGTGCGATCCCGCAGATTGGGTGGCAAAACAAAGATCAGCCAGGAAGGACAACTCGGTGAAGTGTTTCCTAAGTGCGGCAGCATGTATCTGAGCACAGAAACCTAATTGGTTTCCACTTCTTTGCGTTTGCTAGGCCGGCAAACGACCAATATCCCAAGCCCCACACCCAGTACCACCAAGGCATAAGGAAGTATCCAATTCTCTTGACCAGATTCACCGTCCGCTTCTTCACCCATCTCTTGTGCCAACGAGACAGCGACCAGTTGAATCCAGAAGATGCCAGTAAAGGCATACCACATGAACTGTCGAATGCGTTGTAGAAAAAACATGCTTCGCGTGACCTGAGGCAAGAGGAACGAGGGACCCGTCTATTGTAGCAGCATCCCTTCCAGGGTGGCGATGATTTCTTTGGCCGCCGAGTCCATGGAGACTTCTTCGCTGGACCCGTCTTCGAGCCGTTTTACTTGGCAGGTGCCTGACTGAAATTCGTTTTCGCCGGCGATCAACGCCACTCGATGTCCCTGGCGATCAGCATACTTGAGCTGTGCGCCTAGTTTTTTTGGTTCGGGATACACTTCGACGCCAAATCCTGCGGTCCGGATCTGGGCCGCCAATTTCAAGTAGTCGTGCAAGCGGGACTTATCAAAATAAGGAATAAACACTTCAGCCGGTGTGGCCACCGGTTCGATCATTCCCAATTCGTCCATCGCAGCCAACAGCCGGTCCAGGCCCAGCGAAGCCCCCACGCCGGGCAACTGCTGCGAAGTATAGAGCTCGGCCAAATTGTCGTAACGGCCTCCAGAACAAACACTGCCGATCGTGGGCAGATCTTGCAAAGTTGTTTCGTATACGGTTCCCGTGTAGTAGTCCAGTCCGCGGGCGATCGCCACGTCCAGTTGGATGCGTTCTGCGGGGACCCCAGCGGCTTGGACGCCTTGCCATAGATCGTGAAGCGTTTGCACACCCTGTTGTCCCGTTTCATTGTCGGCCAACAGCTCGTTTAACCGGGTCAGGATCTGGTCGTTACTCCCTGAAATCTCTGTCAGCCGCAAGACGCTATCGACTTGTTGTTCGGTCGCACTAGCGGTCGTTGCCATCTCGGCAGCCACTTTGTCACGGCCAATCTTTTCAAGCTTGTCGAGAGCTCGCAGCACCGCAACAGACTGGTCGGCCAATCCGGTTTGTTCCAACAGTCCGCTCAGAACTTGCCGGTTGTTGATGCGAATGCGAATGTTCTCTAGTCCCAGCGCCACAAACAAATCGTGGATCACCAGAGTGGTTTCGATGTCGGCACCCACAGCACGCGTGCCGATGGTGTCAAAGTCGCATTGCATGAACTCACGATAGCGGCCTCGCTGCGTATTTTCCGCTCGCCAGACATTTGCAATGTGATACCGTTTGAAAGGAGTCGCGAGATGATGGTTGTGCTGTGCCGCGAAGCGTGCCAAAGGTACCGTCAAATCAAACCGTAGTCCGACTCGACGCCCTCCACCGTCTTCGAACCGATACATCAGCTTGTCCGATTCGTCACCTCCCTTGCCAGCCAGGATTTCTTCGTATTCCAAAGCGGGCGTATCGATTGGACTGAACCCGTACGAGCGATACACTTCGCGTGCGGTTTGGATTAGTTTTTCGCGCGGCATCATCGCTGCGGGAAGGTAATCGCGAAAACCTCGTAGAGTTCTTGGTTGGATGAGTGGTGGCATGGAGGAAAAGTACCCGATCACCGACAGGAGTTTTAGGCCGGACCGAGCAAATGCTTACAGCGCCGGAATGAGGTCTGCTCTTTCGATTCTAAATGGGACCCGTCGGTTTGTAGTTGATTCGAAGCAATTACGAAATGCTGGCCACGACCTGTGCGACCGTGGTTTTCGTGAACATGATTTTCGCGACCATCTAGTCCGGTCTACGTGAAGTACCCATGTTAGCTGTAGCCAATCATCCGATCACGGGCAGCAACGAGGGTCGAGGGCTACGAATTCCTTTTTTTCCTTTTCCAGAGAAAACGGCTTCTGCGTACTCATGCACTTGCTCGGCCGTTTCAAAATATCGGTCGTAAGTCCAATCGTCCTCGTATTCACAATTTTTGGTGGAGTAATCACGGCATATTTGCGGTCTTGTGTGGTAGATTCCACAACGGTGATCTTCTCCAAGATGTTCGCAAACATTATGGACTAGCAGATACCAATCGTCATCTTCGGTGAATACACTGGCACTACCGTGCATGATGTACCAGCGGAGGTATTCGAATTCTTTAGCTGATTCGGGCGTTTCGATCGGCAAGGCAAAATAGCGGCAGCATTTGGCTGTGCAATAGTCACACAGCACTTCGTCTGGTTTTAGCTCTTTGCGCGTTGGTTTGTGCTTCGGTACACTGACCATAGTAAGGCAATCTCCTTTCCAAAGAAGTTTTGTATCAGACTCAGACGGTGATGGAAAGTCGTATGCCCGGCGGCTGAGCAACATATCCAAAGAGGAGCGACTCGACCTATGCAAGTTGTCATCACGGCGGTAGGACCCGATAACGTAGGTTTGGCAGACCCGATCATCCATTTTGTCACGGGCCAAGGAGCGAATATTGCCGAGATCCAGATGTACGATCACGACGAAGAGGCTCTTTTTGCCATGCTGTTGCGGGTCGAGTTACCAGCGAACGAATTACAGGCGGCTCGCCAGGCGTTGACAGAAATCGGCCAGCTGAAAGGACTTTCGGTACGAGTCTGGTCGCCCGACGAACGTGCCGAGTCGCCTCGGCTGGCCATCTGTGTCACGCACCGTACCGAACCGGCTTTGGCGCTGTTACGTGCCATCCGTGACAAGCAGATCCGTGCCGAAGTGCCGGTCATGATCGGAAATCGCAATACGTGCCAAGGCATCGCGGAACAGTTCGAGATACCGTGGCACAATGTGGGAGATGAACGAGGCGAACCGGACGACGAGTTAATAGTCCAGATCCTCGACGACAATCAGATCGACTACATCATCCTGGCACGCTACATGCGTATTTTGCCGGCGGCCAGCTGCTGGCAATACGCGGGTGGCCGGATCATCAATTTACACCACGGACTGTTGCCCAGTTTTCCCGGCATGCGACCTTATCACGAAGCCCATGCTAGTCGCATGTTGACCTACGGTGCGACCTGTCACTTTATCATCCCCGAGTTGGATGCTGGTAACCAGATCATTTACCAGTCTACATTCATGGTGCCGCCGATATTCAAACTGGACGAAATCATTCGACAAGGCCAGGAAGAAAACGAACCGCACTGTCTGGTCGAAGGTGTTCGTCGTGTGGTCGATCGAGAAGTGCAACTGCACTTCCATCGTGTGGTGGCTACGGAATGATTGGGTGGGCGATTCGAACCCTACACCGATCCGCGACAACGGCGTAGCGAGCTTGGTCTGGTCTACAAGCACGTTGCGTAGGCGAACGTTGTCTCGGCCAGTCCGCGCAGTTCAAACAGTCGACACGAGCATCCGCCTTAGAGGGATCCCTGCGCACAAGAACGATATTGGCGACAGAAACATTACGCTGCAGCACAGTTACTGTGAAAAGCTGCTTGTCACCGTAGCTTGTCTGACCGTTTGCGAGTCGGGTTCATACACACGAATCTTGACCTGCATCCCGCGTAAAGGAATAGGGTAGGGCGGCGAGGTCTCGCGTTCACCAGGATCGTCGACGCCATTCATATTGTCGTCATCGACACCATTTGTTCCCTGGTCAGCGTCCAATGTGCCATCCTGGTTCAGACCGTCATGTTCATAGTGAAAAGACCACGTGCAGTAGGTTGGGCGGATCAACGATCCTGACTTGAAATGCGTAGGCCCTGAGAAACCTTGGTAATTGGCCACAGCTTCATTTCCTGCATAGTTCAAGTCTACGTACGCTCCACGCGAAACAACAGTTTCATTGGGGTCCCAATCAGGATCACTGGGCGCCAACACGGTACCATTTACCGCAACAAGTGGTGCCATAGGATCGAAAACACGCACGTCAAACGCCAGGACACGCGTCAACATGACATCGTCACCGCGACGAGCTCCTCGCAAAGGGCGTATCAACGTAGTATCGAATGCATAGGGAAATGCCGACAAATTACGAGCCACACGGTTTTCACGCTTGATCACATCCGCCAGGGTATTCATCACCAAGCTGCCGTTTTCTATGCGTACTGAAATATCACTCCCCGTTATGTCTGCCGTACCAGAAACAAATTCATTCTTGTCCGTTAACGCGGCCTGACTTAAGTCAGGCTTGGTAACTCCTACACCAATAGCACGATTTGACAGAATTGGTGAGATCAACAGCACACGGCGGTACAACGTTTTGGTCTCACCCAAATCAAACACATTGTTCCGGTTAATATCATCAAATTCTGGAGTGAACTGAGTCCACCAGATGATTTCAGCCAGATGTGATTCGATCATGACGACTTCCGGAGTATCGGCATTATTGATCACGAACTTACCCACGAAAGGCACGTCAAAGCTACGCGCCGTAAACATGATGATATCATCATGATCACCTAATCGTGTATCAAACAACATCTCACTGGGATCATGTATTCCATTCGCCGGATCATTATCCCATTCGTCAACATCAGGCGTTCCGTTCGCATTCACATCTTTATCGGTTGCCAATCCCTCAATGCTCTCGAAATAGCCTCCACCGTTCTGTAACGTCTCCCAAGGAATGATAGGAACCGTGATGCTGTCCAAGTCCTGTTGTAGCCGGTGGGTAATAGCCCGCATTTGACCATTAAGCTCAATAAGCTCTCGGCCTGAGTTGATTCCGTCACCCAACAAGGCAAAGACTTGTGTCAGCGCGAACATGAATATCAGTGTTATCGCGACGACGACTAACATTTCGACAAGTGTCAGGCCTTGGCGATTGACACGAGTACCGCGCGCAGCGGCGAATCCTTGTAAACAAGAACGGATTGGATGTGGTTGCCGTAAAGTCTGCATTGTTTCGTGCCTGGCTTGCTATCGCTGTCTGACATCCACCTAGCAGGCCACGCCTCACATAGAGTGCCCTACCAAAACGCACACCCCCAACTACTCCAGGTACCGCCGTAAAATAACCGCCTTGTCGACGTTGTGATCCTTGCCAGGTTCAAAGCCAACCGGAATGGTACGATCCACGATGTAAAAGGCTCGATGGCGTTTGATGTCTCCGGTGTCGGTACCTATTTCCAGGCCCAGACCTTTCTTGTCCACCTCGAAGTAACCTACCGTGATCCAAATGGCGAACACGTTGGAGCGATTGGTGACCAAGTTTTCGATACGTTGCAAGCCTTGATAACGAAAATACGAATTACGATCGGGGTCATTGTAGTCGCCCTGAATGATGTTTTTTTGAAACAACGGTATGCTACCGGACGCATCCGCTTGATCGGGACGCATCAGTGTCACTGCGGCTTCGGGCTTGGTCAAATTGGCCAATGGAACTTTTTCTGCACTACCGAACGAACGTAGGGGGTTGGCAAAAAATGTTGGTTGTGAATCATTGAAGGCAAACAGTTCTGCCCCGGGATAGCCACGACGACTATCCTCCAGTTGTTGATAATTCGGCCCCGGATGTTCACCCATGATCGCCTCCCAGATGAAATTTGAGGCATTACTGTCTGAATATATCGTGTTCATATTGACACGTCCTGGATCACGAAAATTAGACACAGTGTTGAACGGTGGATGGAACAATTGCCGTCCATCACTCAGGCTTTCTCCACCAGTAAATCTCTCTGGGTCAAGCTGTGTCGACGTACCTGCAAATCGGGAGGGTACGCGTAGGTAGTCGAAAATGCGACCCAGTTGTGGTCCCGATTGGTTTCCTTTGTTGGTCTCAAAAAAATTAAGAAGATGTCCGAAAGGTATGTGATTCGATCCAGACTTGGGATCATTCTCAAACGGATCTTCATTAGCCCTTGCCAATGTGAACATTGCCGTCAACCGGGAACTGCTTGTCTTGGGGACCTGCATCAATTCGTACTGGCTGACATAAGGACGATTGAGCCATGTTAACCAGGGAAATGGAATATCAGGTGCCCCTGGATTTGCTCGGTAATTTGTGTTGAGGGAGCCTAACGTATGTTGTAACCGCCGATGAAAAGCATGGTCATGTACTACAAAGTTTGGAAAGTC
>JAKVBZ010000139.1 GCA_022448645.1 Pirellulaceae bacterium | reverse complement strand
AAGGTTTTGTTTGGAAATGCACCAATGTGGTTGTCCATGATGGAGGGCAAAACTGTGGAGGGCAAAACTGTGGAGGGCGAAACGCTTTCTGGCTATTGCTTACCGTCCAGACCCAAGTGCGGGGGGCGGAAAACAATTTCGTCGCAGTGTCGGGAAGCTGCTCAACGATCCAAACGCAGATCACCTTGACTCAACCAAGATTGCGGTACAGCCTAACTAGAAGCAACACCGGACGCAAGCACGTCTGGGAACGTGTTGTCAAGCTAACTGATAGAAGACACTGTAATACCTGGCCCTATCTTGGCGAAAACACAAACTCGGTGACAATCACGGCCAACCAGCTCAAAGCGACCAGAGACGCGAGGAACAGAAGCTGGTAACGTCGTTGCATTCCAAATCGTCTCGATGGACAACCCTGTTTATTCCTTGGCCGGCGCGTCATGCTGTTGCGCACGTCCATGGCTCATTGAAACCGGCTTAGTCTGATTTGCGATTACGCGATTCGAGATGAAACATCAGTAAAGCTACGTCAGCCGGAGTGATGCCGCTAATGCGGCTCGCCTGAGCCAGGCTGAGCGGCCGCACACGCGCGAATTTTTCGCGAGCTTCGGTGCGCAAATTGGTCATGCCGTCGAAATTGAATTCAGCAGGGATGCGTTTTTTCCCCAGGCGCTGCTGCCGAGCCACTTCTGTCTTTTGTCGGGAAATGTAGCCCGCGTACTTGATGTCGTACACGATTTGCTGAGACACTTCTGGGGAAACTTCACCAAGATCCGGACAAATATCGATGACTTGCTCCCATTCGACTTCTGGGCGCTTCAAATATTGATCCAACGGTACTTCTCCGCAGCGCTGAGCCTGTAGCAGATCCGTGGTTGTATCAATCGCCTGTTGCTTGGCTTGCAGACGTTGATGACGCTCGGGTTCCACCACTCCCAGCTCGTACCCGAGTGCGGTGAGTCTACGATCTGCGTTGTCTTGACGTAGCATCAAGCGATACTCCGCGCGGCTGGTGAACATGCGGTACGGCTCGTCGACCCCCTTGGTCACCAAATCGTCGATCAGTACACCGATGTATGCTTGTTGTCGATCTAAGACGAAAGGCTCACGTTGTTGTAGCTTAAGCGCGGCATTCATGCCGGCCATTAAGCCTTGCGCACCGGCCTCTTCGTAGCCAGTGGTGCCGTTGATCTGGCCAGCAAAATACAAACCACAGACACTTTTAGTTTCCAGAGTCGGCCACAGTTGTTGAGGTGGACAGAAATCGTATTCGACCGCATACCCATAGCGCATCACCTGCGCGTTTTGCAGGCCAGGAATCAAGCGAAACATGGCATCCTGTACATCCCGCGGAAGGCTGGTCGACACACCATTTACATAGACTTCCTCGGTGCGCCTTCCTTCCGGCTCCAGGAATAACTGGTGACCGTCTTTGTCGGCGAATCGTACCACTTTGTCTTCGATCGACGGACAGTATCTGGGTCCACTGGTTTGAATTTGCCCGCTATACATGGGGGCTCGATGGAGATTGGCATGGATCAACTCATGCACTTGTGGATTCGTGTAAGTGATCCAACAGGGCAACTGAGCGACATCGAGCTGATCGGTAAGGAACGAAAATGGTTGAGGCTGCGCATCACCGGGTTGCAATTCTGTCTGGTCATAGTCGATCGTACGTCCGTTCAGACGTGGCGGTGTCCCTGTCTTGAACCGTTCGATCTCAAAGCCAAGGCGTGCCAGTGCTCCACTGATACCCGTGGTAGTACCTTCACCGGCTCGCCCACCCGGTGTCTTTGTTTCACCCGTGTGCATGAGCGCTGATAAGAACGTACCGGTTGTAAGTATCACACCGTGTGCGCTGTACTCGGCACCACCCCGCACACGAACTCCACAAACGTGCGATGTACCGGCGACTTGCTCGACCAAGATATCTTCGACGACCTCTTGCTTCAGCGTCAGATTCTGTTGGTTTTCGACGAAATATTTGATTTCTTGTTGGTAAGCTTTTTTGTCGGCCTGCGCACGTGGGCTGTGCATCGCCGGTCCCTTTCGGCGATTGAGTAGCCTAAACTGAATGCCCGTCGCGTCGATGGCTTTGCCCATCGCACCACCCAGGGCGTCGATTTCCCGAGCAATTTGTCCTTTGGCAACTCCACCGATCGCCGGATTACAACTCATTTGGCCGACGGTGTCCAAATTTGTTGTCAGTAAGACCGTATTTGCGCCCATGCGCGCTGCTGCCAGAGCGGCTTCGGTCCCAGCATGACCGGCACCGATCACAATGATGTCGTATTGGTAGGTGATAGAAGACATAAGATTCACCAGGTTGTTGCCAAACAGGGTATCTTACTCAACCCTGTCTTCTTTCGGGCATCGTTTCTACAGTAAACTATAGAGCAACGTGCCACCTATGCACAACGAGCTTCCGGAAGCCCGGCAATCAAAGTGTCGACGGGTCCCTGAAACTGATTGGCAATCCGCCTCGAATGGGCGGTCCTCAGGCGGCAGGCAGACCACTTACTACTACATGTATTTACGGAGGTTTGATCGGCACGGATCGCCGACCGAACACTTTCGCGTCCATTTTCTATTGCATGTCGAGCCGATGCCAGATTCTCCTACGAGCCCGTCAAGCCAATCCGGCGAACCTGATTTGACAGGTCGCCAGTTTGGTGATTATCAAGTGCTCCGTCGCCTAGGAGCGGGGGCCATGGCCGAAGTCTATTTGGCTCGGCAGCGTTCGTTGGGACGCCAAGTGGCCGTCAAGGTATTGCGCAGTAGCTTGTCGGGTGACGAGAATTATGTGCAACGGTTCTATAATGAAGCCCGCGCAGCAGCTTCGCTTGTCCATGCCAACATTGTTCAGATCCATGAAGTGGGTCGAATTGATGGCACGCATTTCATTGCACAGGAATATGTCCGCGGGCAAAATCTGGGCCAATATCTCCAGCGCCACGGACCGCTTTCCGTGCCCTTCGCGGTGACGATCCTACGTCAAGCTTGTGCGGCTTTACAGGTTGCCAGCGAGCACAGCATCGTGCATCGTGACATTAAACCCGAAAACATTATGCTGTCGGTGAAGGGTGAAGTCAAAGTTGCCGATTTTGGATTGGCCCGTCGACAGAATGCGAATGTGAACTTAACGCAAGTCGGCGTTACCATGGGGACGCCGCTGTACATGAGCCCCGAGCAGGTGCATGGCAACTCTCTCGATTCGCGTTCCGACATCTATTCCCTTGGTGTAACTTTCTTCCATATGCTCACCGGCGCTCCACCGTTCGAAGGTGATTCGCCTTTGAATGTTGCGATCCAGCACGTGCAGAATGAGCCTCCTGACATCGCTAACATCCGGCGCGATTTGCCTGCTGAACTTTCGCAGTTGATCCACCGTACGCTGGCTAAATCGCCGGATGACCGCTTCCAAACGCCCGAAGAATTGTCGCAGGCTTTGCGAGTTCTTCATGGAGATTCAACTGAGGTTCCCTGGCCGACCGCTACGGATCTACTTGGTTCTTCTAGTTTTGCCGCGCAGGGAACCTCGCGTGTGGATGCCACGCAGCGATTGGACCGTGCGATGAAGCAGGAATCAAAGCGAAGCGGCCAAAGTCAAAGACCATCGCGTCCCAAGCTGGTTGTTGCCTTGTTGTGCTGTGTTGCCTTCTTTGGCGCGGTAATGGTGACTATGAGTTTGCGCCGGGTCGATCCCTTGCGAATTTCACGAGCCCAGCAACTCGTTTTGGTCAGTCGACGTGAATCGGCAGAAAGCCAATTTGCTTTAGCTCAAGAGCTCCATACGGAGCAAGGCTATCAAAGTGTGCGGTGGTTCTTTCCTGGGGACGAACACTATGTTCACATGGCCGACATTGCTTTGGGGCGATACTATTTGGAAGCATCCCACTTTGATCCGAATCGAGCATTGCCGATTTTTGAAACGTTGACGAGTCTAGACGAGGCGGAACGAGGTTTTCGTGCGGCCGGCCTGGCCGGCGAAGTCATGGTGTATCACTTTCAAGGAAACTTTGCCAAATCACTAGAAAGCATGTCCGCACTCAAGGTGCACCAGCTCATGCGAGAACTGCCTGTTGACTTGAGGGAAGAAATCGAACGGATTAGCGAACGGAATCAACGAGCCATCCGACAAAGCCGTCGCTAGCAGAAAACCGCTAGTAAGACGGACGAAACTTACGTGATTTGGGGATCAGTGAGGAGAGTGATGCTGGACGGGAAATAGCTTTGAACTCTCAATGCTGAGTCCAGTCTGCGAGGTCACGAAACAAACGGATCAACGAATTGGTAGGTCTACAGCGGTTGGTAGCCGGGAGGCATACTGTCCTCGCGCTAGTCCGCTAAATCCTGCAACTTGTGCAGCCGCCCGTTCGTCCAAGGCGCAGCCTCTCCATAAGTGAACCGACAACGATTTGCCATGACCGAGTGACACCTCCACGCCGGGCAATGGTACCACATGTGAGAAACAGCCAGCCAAGGCGCCTGGAAGTCGCGAAGTGCTGGACACTAGCAAGGCATCTTGGCCGTGCCTCCCCAAGGGGCCACCCCAGACATCGTATTGCGAGACGCTCCGGCCGCTGCGATTCCACACAAAAGCGGTAGGATGCTGAGGCATGTAGAACGCCAGCTCACTGGCAAAGGCTTGTCCGTTGGTGACTATCAGAAATGTACCATTTGGTTTTGGTAGTCGCCGATATTCTTCTCCTACCAAGCGGCCCAATTCGCTCCATCCTCGCATCTTTCTTCCTGGATCCAATTTGGTCCCTTTCAAGACGAGTCCATAACTTGCCACGTACATCACGAGAGTTGCCACCGTTGCAATTCCTAATGCGGTGGCCAGCCGCCGGTCGTTGTGACGTCGCGCCACACGGACGATTTGTGTGGTCCTGACGTGGCCTACCAACAGGATCACTCCAGCGATACAGACGGGTGCGGGCCAGTTCGGTTCGACACGTTGCTTAAACGCCAACCCGGTGACGACCATGAGCGGAACGGCGCTGAACATCAATAGGTACTTCCTTCGCCGATCACAATTGGAGAAGTGCCATAGAGCGGAAATGGCGGCAGCGCAGAACAACCAACTTAGGTATGGCGAAGTTACTGCAGAGAAAGATCCTATGAATTCAAAACCGCGTACCACGCGCCGCCACGCACTAACTTGTTCCGTACTAAAATACTCGTTGGTGTGCTGAAGGATGATCCAGTCGTTCTGTACATTCCACCACAGCAGGGGGACTAGAAAACACAAAGATCCAATCCAGCAGATCCAGACAGCGGGTCGTCTCCATGCCTGTCGATCTTCACGACTTGTCAATAAAAACATACCGGATAGTCCCATGAACGCCAGCATCGTCTGTTTGGACAGCAACCCGATTCCTATGGCCAGTGTGAGGACGCAGAGCCAACCGAATCGATGGGTGTCTTGGTGTAAGATTCGCCAAAAGGCAAACAGAGCCACACTCCAACAGAAAAGTAGCGGTGCATCGTTCGTCATCAGCAGACCAAGCGCCGCCGCACCAGGTGCAGTCAGAAAAAGTGCTGCTGACCAGAAGCCGGCTCGAGCGCCATACATGTCTCGCGCTAACAGAAAAACAAACCAGGCAGCGCCGGTGCCCAGGAAGATTGCTGGTAACCGAACTACAAACGTCGAATCTCCTCCAACGTGGGTGAAACCCGCGATCAACCACGCCACCATGGGTGGCTTACTGTAGTAATACCAATCTAGTCTCCGGGAGCAATCCCAGTAGTAGGCTTCATCGTGCACCAAGTCCAAAGGGATTGTGGCGGTAACCAGCAAACGGATGGCCAAGAATCCAGCCAGTAACCACAAGACACGGCGCAACCAGATGTGTTCATCTGCCGAGTGTGGTGGGGATGAAGCGTTCGTGTCGGGTTGTTCCGTCAGGTGCATAGTTGTTTCTGTAGCATGACGATGCCAGCGATCAGCAAAACTTCCTTTACCAACCAAACCATGCTATGGGGGAGCATGGCGTCTCGCGCCAACACTTCTCCGAACATGAGTAAGGGATCATATGCCAATAGAATAGGTGCGAAACACACAAAAAATGCCTATCGTGTTGGTTGGTTATGACCGGCTTATGCAAGCCTCTTCGGCAGCGACCGTTAAGTATTGTTTGGCCTGAGGTCCTCGGTAGACATGAATCAACGATCGAATTAGTTGGCGGTCCTGCACGTCCTGGACGGCAAACGATAGGTTTTTGTTGCGGAACGCCTTATCCCTCCAAACACATCCTGGGGCGGCAGCAGCCTGCAATGAAACACGGAGGCGTTCGACGAGTCCGAATCGGGGTCGGTGGTAGGCAGTCCCTAAACGACTCGCAAACCGGCCGCAGACGGTAGTTGGTCCATGAATCATGCTGATTTCGGGCGTCCCGGCGAAAGCCAGATGAAGTGGGTTTTTCTGCCAATGACCATCGACAAGGGGCCAGCAAGGCCATTAAACCGTTTTGCTTTACACCAGTTGTGAACGTAGATTTTCCATAGTTTGACAGCCTGGTTTGGACCCGCAGGCAGCTGCTATCTCCCAAATTGGGGTCGGGCCGATCTTTCGGATTTTCCAGCCAATCCGGCCAAAATGTGAAAATATATGATTTGGGAGACATTTGACGAACGGGGGTTCTATGAGTCACAATAGACTATGGCATCGCCGGTCACGCCCGGGCCGGTTGCGCCCGGCTGGTACACGTTTGGCAGCCACCCAGGGCATTATTTAACTTCGTATCCATTTCGATATCAGGGGAGATTAATCGATGGCAGGATTTAACGTCCACACGAAAATTTTAACCAAGCCGCTATGTACTCTAGCGAGCGTTTTTGTTGCCGCCATCCTGCTGAGCACTCCGGTCTTAGCCATCCCGCCTTTGGTCGATGAATTCAAGGCAAAGTACGTCGCCGCCGAGCCGGCGACCGACACCGAAAAAGCATTTGCCGAAGCTGCCAATGCCGCCAAATGTAACATCTGTCACGTGGACGGCGAAAAGAAATCTGTGCGGAACCGGTTTGGTGAGGCGCTGGCAGAACTGATCGATAAAGACAAGATCAAAGCAGGTTTGCAGAACGACGCCGATGCCGCCAAGAAAGAACTTTCGGAAGTCTTTGACAAAATCGCGGCGATGAAGTTTGCCGCGGACCAAGAAAACTCTCCGACATTTGCTCAGGTGATTGCTCTCGGAAAACTGCCTGGAAGTGACCACGACGTGGGTGAGTTAATCGCGGCAATCTCCCCGACTGAAGCAGCTGAGGAACCAGCGGCAGAAGAACCAGCGGCAGACACTGCCACCGCAGCTATTAGCGGTTCGGTTGGCGAATTGATTGATGCTTTGATGAATCAGATCAAGCAGGATATTAAAGGTGATTTAGCCGAAGAGTTGAGCGCACAACTCAAAGATGCTGTGATGCAAGAGCTTATGGCGAAACTGCCAGATGCCATTCGGGAAGGATTAAAAACAGAACGGTTGGCTGCAGAACATGCTGAACGTGTGGCCCATCAAGACGAAGCCATTAAGAAAATCGAAGAGATCGGCGGTACCGTCCGTGAAATTGCGATGAACGACGACCGCAAGGAAGTCGCTTTTCATCTGAGTGGCAAAGAACTGACGGATGAAGGACTGCTTCAGGTACGTTACATCGATAAAATGATCATGTTGCACCTCAAAGGTACCCAAATCACGGATGATGGTCTGAAACATCTAGTCGATTTGCCGACGTTGGAAAAACTCCATCTAGAAGAAACAAAACTGACCGACAATGGATTGGACCACCTCCGCAATATTCCCAAGCTCAAATGGCTCAATATCTATGGGACTGAAGTTTCGGATGCGGGAATAGAACAGTTGAAACAATTGAAAAATCTGGAAAAGCTGTACATCTGGCAGACCAAGATTACCATCCCGGGATTTCAACAACTGCAAGCGTCATTGCCGAATACAGAAATCATTCCGGATCTCGTGAAGGAAAAACAACGAGCCGAGGAAGAGGCCAAACGTAAGGAAGAAGAAAAACGTAAGGCTGAGGAAGAAGCCAAGAAGAAAGCTGAGGAAGAAGCCAAGAAGAAAGCTGAGGAAGAAGCCAAGAAGAAAGCTGAAGAAGAAGCTAAGAAGAAAGCTGAAGAAGAAGCTAAGAAGAAAGCTGAAGAAGAAGCTAAACAAAAGGCTGCAGAAGAAGCTAAGAAGGCTGCAGAAGCCGAACAGGAAAAAGCTGAGGACGGTGGGGAAGAAAAGCCTGCCGAGGAAGCAGAAGAGGCCGAAAAAGCGGAAGATCAATAACTCAACCGTTGCAAATCGCGACTTCAGAACGGCTACTGTGCCAGGACGGCACGCGTTTTCCCTGCGTATGGCAGGACGAACAGGATCCCCTGCTCATCTCCCACTGGCGCTAGCCGTGTGGCCAGCTGAGAGGGCGAAATATCGACTCCCCGCTTCTTGATGGTCAGCTGGCCGATCTTTCTCGACCGAAGAGCCGCCTTAAGACGTTTGACGTCGAAGGGCCATTGCTCTACGACCCGGTAAGTGTGCAACAGTGGGTGAGAAGATTGTAACGGTCCCGTCAGGTAACCGCCGTGCGGTGTGAGTGCCTTCAATCCGAAGGAACCTGCCATGTCACCGACCAGGTCGGCTGCCAACACCGCCGGATCCGGTTCGTAGATGCAATCATCAATTCGAGGAGCCTCTGTTAGCAGGATCCGTGGCTTACCCGTCCATGTATCGGTCTGTCCATCTTTCCGCACGCAAGTGGCGGTATGATCGCCCGGGAATCTTGCTAACTTTCCGTTCCAAGCCACGAGTTGTTTGCACTCCCGGCCGTCACTGATCCATTCCAATTCAGCAGCTGGCCAACGAGTT
>JAKVBZ010000138.1 GCA_022448645.1 Pirellulaceae bacterium | reverse complement strand
ACTGATTTAAGGAATTCCTCATCTGGTCCTTCGAAAGGCCCAGGCCAGGGTCCAGGGGCATCTCTCCGGCCACACCTTCGGGATTGCAGCAATCGGAAAGCAGCGATTCGAGCTTTTGGGCTGCCAATTCGGCCGCATCCAAGGCAGCCTGACAGTTCCCGGAGCGTGCCATTTCTGCAGCGGTGTCTTGATCCGCCAGGATCCCCTTTTCCTGAATGGCATCCCATAATCGCATTGCGTCACCAGATGTCTTCGGAAGCTTCTCAGCGACTTGCTCAGCAACTCGCCGCAATTGTTTAGAAGCCTGCTCAAGTTCTTCACGCAATAACTCTTGCTGTTTCGCCAACTGGTCCAAACGGTGTTGTACGCCCGTGGTCAATTCATCCTGATAAATAAAACCTTGCATGCGGTCGGCGATCTCACGCTGTTGGTGAATAACCTCACGTATTTGTTCCGTGGCAGCCATCATTCGGTCAACCAATTGGAACATCTCCAGCATCTCCGCACTCAACTCCATTTGCTTTTGCGTCTCGTCTTCTAAGAGAGGCTGTTCATCATACAGGTCCTTCAACGCCTGTTCGAGTTCAGACTTAGCGCCAGCCTTGTTACGATCTTTTGTAAACTGCTCCATCGCATTTCGCAATTGCTGTACCGCCTGACTTTGAGCATCCAATTGCCCACCGACATCTTTCAGCATCTCGGTATAAGGCTGTTCGAAATCGTACAGTTGTTGCTGTTCAGAACGTTCCCCTAGGTCCTTCGTCAATCGTTGTAGTTTACCTTCAAACTGCTTTAACTCGTTCGTCATCTCATTCCACCGCTGCGATCCTACAGTGCCCCAATCTCCAGGTGCCATTGCCTGCCGCAGGGCGTCGATCTCCGCCAACAACTCTTTTCGGCGTTGTTGCAGTGAGTCAAGTTTCTTACGCAACTCATTGATTTCCTTTTCCAGATCGTCTGCGCGGTAATTCCGTCGAGCTAGATCTTCATATTCCTGCAACGAGATCACCTGGATCCAATAGGTTCCCGTATCCGTAAATTGACGATCGGGAGGATGATTGTCATACGCCGACGCATAGTACGAAATCACGTCTCCAGCACGGGCACCAAGTTCGGCCAAATCGAATTCCCAAGAAGCGTGCGACACACGTCCGTCGGAAGAATCCGGAAAGAGCGTCTTTCCGCCCGTCGTCCAGCCGTTGACGCTCATGTTCAGGACAATCTGGTCAATCTTAACGTCATCTGTGGCGCGCATCACCACAGGCACTTGCCAACCTTCGACCACCACTAGTTGCGGCTCTGGTTCCACGATATCGATTAGAGGAGCCCTGTCGGGTACGGCCACAACTTTTCCCTCCAACGACTCCAACCCGGCGACTCCGTCCACACCGGTGAGTGACAACCGATATCGCCCAGATTGCGTCAGGACAAATCCTCCCGTCACCGTTTGGTTTTTCTGTAGCGAAGGCGTTAAGGGCACGGAGTTCACAACAGTTTCTCCATCCACAGACAGTAGCTCCACCAGCCCCGATCTCAAAGGCACGTTGCTGGACGCAACGATTTCGACCTTGGAACCTATCAAGGCCCGCATACTGCGAGACTCGAGTGCATGACGAGTGAAGGTCCACGCTGTGTACTCTGGAAACTGATAGGTAACGTTTACGGCCTCAAGACGCGGGATACGAACCACCTGCAAACGGTGCAGCTCGCTGCGACCCTCTGGGGTATCAATGAAAAAATCACGCGTTGTTGACGCATTTTCGAGATAGAACAAGAATTTTCCGACGTCATTCCGTAGCATGGGAAAACGTTGCAAATCGCTGCCGTCAATAAAGACAAGATCCGCCTGTTCAGGAATCATCGGGCCACTCAGTTCGACAGCAATCGTCGCAGGTGAACCGACATATATCGCTTCTGGCGCGACATCGATTTGAAAACGCACTAAAGTAAATGGGGGATGATTACCCGCCGGGTCCAGATAGCGCACGATCCCGCGTGCAAAAACAAGTGGCACCGAAACGTAGGCGATGACCAGAAAAGTGACGCATGCACAAACTACCCCGGTCCAGCGCCACATGGGACGGTAGTCCACAGCGTCGTGAGCCTCAATTGCCGCAGCCGCCTTTTCCCCTCGCTCGATCGCATCCTCGATAAGCGCACGGCTTCCAGCGTGGTCCGCTGACTCACGGAATTCAACTGCGTTAATAAGTCGATTGTCGGCCAATCCTAGTTGGCATTCGATCCGTCGCGCTACCCTTCTCGGGTCAAACTGATTTTGGCGCAGGCAACGAAGCAACTTTGCCACCAGAAACCCCAGCAGACCGACCAACAAAAGGTCGACAACGATTAGGCCCACAGTAGCCAGCCCGAACACCGCATCTAACACCAATGCCCAAAAAGCTGCCAAAAGCAGTGACGTCAATGAAACGAATAGTACACACACCACCTGAGAAGCTAACAGCCTTCTTCCCGTCGCGTGTAAAAGGTTGTGTAGATTCATGATAATAAACTGCTGAACCTGCTTTCACTCCCTCATTCTAACGCGTTGCACGTCTCGTCCACAACTTCGCTATAACAACCCTATTAAACGACGTAGAATCCATTCCATCCCCGCCCAAGCAACCAGCAAAAACAAGAATGCACCACGATCCCATACGTAGACAGTTTCTGGTGGATATTGAAAGGCCATCCGTTTTTGGTGAAGTAAATCAATAAGTTGTTCTGGATGATCTGGGTTAATCGTTTGCCCTCCACTTTGCTCAGCAAGCAGTCTCATCACCTGTGGATTAGCGGACGCTTCAAGTCGTTCCATGTCGATATCGTACACGTTCAATTTTCGTTGCTGCGTCACTGGCTCGAAGCCGGGAGCCTCAAGCGTAACGACGTGGATCCCCTGCTGCTGCGTTTCAAACTCCGCACGATACCGCAAATCGTGTCCCAGCTTCTTGCTAAGTTGTAAACTTCGCACATTCCCAGACGGTTCTCGAATGTGCAATTGCATTTCGCTCGGATGATCGTATCGCCGCTTGAGAGCAACGTCTACCACAAGAGGGTCTCCTAGACGAGCGCTAGTTCGGCTGAGCCCCAATGTCACCTGTTGTCCCGGGGGAAAATCACTCCCCATTACCAACCAACGAACAAGATTTGACCAAAACGCGTCATAAAACCCAGCTAACTCTTGATGCTCAGGTGATAGAAGACTCCACCTCCACGTACCCTGCCCCAGCAACGACACAACATGCCCACGCCCCACCTGCATCAGGGCAAGAGCTGGTCTGGCTGCGTTTCCTGCGGGATCTACCGTTTCGGCGAGCACAACAGCAGCCGGTTTTGTGCGATCCATCAGCGACACAGACTCTAAACCAGGCAATTGAGAAAACACCTCATCGACCTGCATACCCATTTTGATAGCAGACAAAAATGGTGACGTCTTGCCGGCGTTCGTCAATGAAATCGGCAAGTCTCGTTCGTCACCCGGTGCCCAAACCACTGGCTCCAAAACGGACAGTTGACTCCAGATTTCTTCGGCATGATCGTCATGTCCCGCACGGCCTCGGGCAAATACCACATTTCCACCACCATCCACCACATAGTTTACCAGCTGTTTTGCGTTATCGGCTTCCAATAGGTGATGCAGCCCTCGTCCCAAGACAACCAGATCGTAGGCCTGCCACTTTTCTACGGAGTCAGGTAGGGCCGCCGTAAAATCCGTTTGTGCTCGACTCAGGATAGTTTCGCGGTTTTGCAAGGACACTTGAGTCACTTGCACCAATTGAATACGTTCGTCCTTGCGCAACGACTGTGCCAAAAACTTGGTATCCCAGTACGGCTGCCCTTCCAGCAACAGCACCTTAAGTCGTCGTTGCTTCACATCACAAAAGACAACTTGCCGGTTGTTCTCTTTTTCCATTTCACCAGCCAGTGGTTCCACCGCGATGGAGTATTCATATTGCCCTTCCTCACTTTGCTGGATGGGCATTTGAATTTCCAACATTCGTTGGCCATCGAAATCAACCTCCGTTTCATGAATCTGTTCGCCGCACTGCATGCGGAGTGAAGTCCGCGCATCGTCTAGACCAACCTGATACAGTTTGACGAGAATCGCTCCGGGCTCATTAGTCAGCAAAAAGTCCTGCATGGGTACGGCCACCACGGTAAGGTCGCGGTGCAGGCTTCGGCCGCCAAGCGTGACCGTATAAACGGGTGCTTTTCGCGACTTGGCCAGTGCAGAAACGGGTTCCATGGGCGTTTCACTATGATCATGGCCGTCACTGATAACCAATAATTCCGTGGGCTTGCGATTCGATGACACTTGAGAAAGAACCGTTCGCACCTTGTCTGCCAAGAACGTCGCTCGACCTGTGGCAACGGAGGCTGCATTTTCGTTTAAATGGTCCTTCGTCAGCGGACGTAGTTGATCACTGAACTGTTGCAAGCGGACCTGGTGGTGCTGACCCAATTTTGCCAACACCTCGTCATTCAGCCAGCGTTTCACAGCAAAATCGAAACGCGATCTCGACTGACAATCATTCGTTTGCATCGACGCGGAAGTGTCCAGCAGAATTCGAAGCTGAGACTTCTCGCTATCGGTTCGCGGCGGTAATTCCGTGCTAGGACCAAACAGCAAAACGGCCAACGTGATGGCCCAAACCAATCGCATTGTTAACAAGACAAGGTTCGCACGAGGAGCGCGACCGAAGCTACGCCAGTAGGCGAATACGGCCGCTACAACTAAAAACGTGGCACCCGCCACAATGAGGCTCGGCGACACTATGGGTTGCCAGACCCAGGCGAATTGTCCCAGCCACAAAGACATGGTCCGAAATCATCTCCTCCACCAACCAAGTAATACCAACTCAACACCCATACAGACCATCGCTAAAATGAGTGCTATTCCCCACAACGGACGGCCCGCGACATCTACCATGGGCTCCCAATCTTTTGAGGGTCCAGCCATCACTTGTGTATCCGTGCCGCCGAACAAACTGACAATCTGCTGCTTATCGAAACGCTCCAAGACGCTCTCTCGCGAATCGACGTTGGAGGCCAAGACCGCCAAGATATTGTGTTCGTTGGAACCATTTCCATCAACTTCCTGGCGTAACTCATAAAATCCCGAGGCAGGTACTCGGCCTACATGCACAGCAAACGTTTGTGACTGTACGTCGTATTCAGCCTCGACCTCAGAACCATCGGGTCCCACAAGCTGTAAGGCTCCCGATGACGTGGCCTTGCCGATCGCGTTTGATAAGAGGTAACTTTCACCGACAATTGCTGCATCCGCCTGGTCGGTGTCGGCTCCAATCCCTTTAGCCAACATGTGGGTAAGAGCCACGAACGATCCGTATTTCCCCACTTCGCTAGATGTAATAGCCGGGCTGAAGTTTGCCAATACAACGGTCCCCGTCTCCAACGCCGACGACGCCATTGCAGGCATACCATTGTCATAACTGAGCAACACTTGGCTTCCGGGCCGCAGCTGGCTCACTTGATAGATCTTGCCAAACGCAACTTCGCCCAACGCGATCTGACTTTGTTCATCAAATTCGTGTAACAGACGCGATTGCCAACGCCCGCCCACAATGCGTACGAACCGATCATGTCGCGCCAAATCCAAACGCTCAGCGGGGATCCAAGGCAGGAACGGTTGGTTTGCTTCCCTTTCCAAAGCGAGCAAGTTCCGCTGAACCGGACCTTCACCACAGAAAACAACAAGCCCGCCACCACCACGCAAGTAGTCGACCAAAACCCGTCCCGAGGTTTCTGACAGCACACCAAGGTAATCAACAAAAACAGCTGCAGCACCTCGCAGCGAATTGCCAACCAATTCTTTTGTGGGTACATGGCGAACGGTCATAACGTCCTGGCCGTCACCGTGTGGCTCTAAAGATCGCGTCAAAAAAAATGCCCCCGTACCAGGTTCCTGCGGACTGTCATCACTCACCACCGCCACGGAAATGGATGAAATGGGCGTGACAGACAGGAAGGCGACGTTATCGGCACCGAGTGCGTCACCGGGTACTGCAAACTTTACACGTAGAGGAGTCATGTCACTCACGACCGTCTCGAAAACTACTTCTGCCTCCTGCCCCGGCTCCACCTCCACTGTCTGGGGTTCTAAAGGCTGTTCGTTTTGGGTTGCCGAAACTTGGATTTGCCGGTTTCCGGCCGAGTGGTTGGAGACCTGAACAACGAAAGACACGTTTTGTCCAACCGTCATTTGCGGTGGAAAACAACGAGGATCGCTCAGTCCAATATTGGCGGGCGGTGAAGGATCGGGCGCGATCAGGGTGACTTGCGTTCCAGGTGGCAACAGAACGGACGACTGTCCCGCAGCCAAAACTTCGTTCCAGGCTGACTTTTGCAGGTCCGACACGATGATTAGTCGACGCCTTCCGGAAAAGCGGAACAACAGATCATTGGCCAACGACAAAGCTGTGGTTAAATCCGATCGTTCCAACGTGGGTTTCAGTTTTACTAACTCGCGGCGAACCACCTGCAAATTGGGGCTCATCTGAGAAAACAGCGCATCGGGCTTCGCATCCGCACAAACAACATTCGCCACGTCTTTACCTGGCCGAAGTTCGTCGATGGCTCGCACGGCCGAAGCGCGCATCGTTTCAAACAACGGCACACCAGCAGTCTGCTGTGTCGTCGACAAGCTCGTATCCAAAAGGATCACAGCGGCCACACGATCTTGTAAGTTTCCCGGCTGCGTTTCTGGACCGACCCATACTGGACGAGCGAAAGCCCAAACAATCCAAAAGACTGTCAGACAACGCAGCAGCAATAGAAGCCAACGTCGTAAGCGATGCCAATAGGAATGCGTGGCTGCCGATGCGGCCAATAACTCGATGGATGGAAATACGATATGGCGCCGCGCATGACGGCTGAGCCAATGCGCGAGAACCGGCAACACCAACAATCCCATGCCCAACATCATCAATGGCGTCGTTAGGGAAATGAAGGCTATCATCGCAGACGTTAATTCCGTGGTCATCTGTCACTTGATTGCAGAGCGAGCATGCAGATAGTTTTCCAACGCTTTGCTGTAGTGCATGTCCGTTGTTACCAACGAATAATCGATCTCAGCGCCGCGACACGAAGATCGCCAAGCCGACAGATAATCCGTGATCTGCTCAGCATACGCTTCACGAATGTCGTTGACATTCAGTCGGATACGGGTCGAGGATTCGCTATCGATGAATAGGCCGTTTTCCACCTGCGGCAAATTCATTTCGTGTGGATGAAGGATATGGAACAGGATTACCTCACCTCCACGGTGACTCGCCATCGACAAAGCCCGTAGGATTTCGTCCCGATCCTCCCAAAGATCGCTGCAAACGACCAAAATATCGCGTTTACCGCTGTTCCCCAGGATCTGCGAAACGGCCTCAGGCAATTTGGCCTGAGCTGTAGGCAATACTTGCTCCATACCATCCAGAATTGTAAGCAAATGCTGTAAAGAGCTCGCCGGACGTCGATGAGAGATCAGACCCTCCTGGGCAAACCCCGCGCCAACCCGGTCTTGCTGATTGACCACTAAAAATCCGATAGCGGCCGCCAATCGACAAGCTACATCGTACTTACTGGGGGATGCATCCTCGGCCAATTTCTCGTCCGAAGACTCCGTAGGTTTCAATACCCATGGGAGGCGTCGGTGCTGTCCTAGTCGGCCTCGGTAACTCATCGATGCCGACGCATCTATCAGTAAGTTAACGGTCATGTCCGCATGATGTTCAAAAATGCGCACGAACAATTTGTCCGTGCGTCCATAAACCTTCCAATCAATACTGTTGATTTCGTCACCAGGCAAATAAGGTCGATAGTCACGGAATTCCACACTCTGACCACGCTGCGGCGTTGCATGATGTCCAGCGTACAATCCTTCGATGACACGGCGACTTGCGAAGGACAACGGCTTCAGCCTCCGTAGATCCTGTGGTCGCAGATAGCGGCGGTTCAGTCCTTCGTTCGCGACATGCGTGCTGCTGGACATGGCTAGGATCCGATATAGAGTGGCTCGGCAGTCTCGTTCAAGATCTGTGAAATAACGTCTGCCGAAGTAATGCCATCTCCGCTTGCGTTATAATTCATCAGTACACGGTGCCTCAGGACAAACGGTGCCACTTCCCGGACGTGCTGCCCAGAGACCACCGGATCTCCGTCGAGTAACGCCAATGATTTGGCACCAAGAATAAGGTACTGACTGGCACGCGGCCCGGCACCCCATGCTACATAATCACGGGTCATCGGCCCAGAAGTCGGATCTTGGGGACGAGTCGCTCTCGCTAGTGAAACAGCATATTTGACAGTATGAGGCGACACAGGAATGCGTCGCGCCAGCCGCTGAAAATCCAAAACATCCTGCACGCTCAAAATGTTTTCCACGCTGGGTGTCTCGTCGGTCGTCGTTGCCTCGACGATCGCTTCTTCTTCCGCAACATCAGGATAGTCCATCCACAAACTAAACATGAACCGATCAAGCTGAGCCTCTGGAAGCGGGTACGTGCCTTCCTGTTCAATAGGGTTTTGTGTGGCAAACACAATAAAAGGTTCTTCGAGCGGATACGTTTTCCCCATACTCGTCACATTCCGCTCCTGCATGGCCTCGAGCAAAGCAGCCTGTGTCTTTGGTGGAGTACGGTTGATTTCATCTGCCAAAAGCACATTGGTAAACACCGGACCTTTAACAAAACGTAACTCACGACCGTGTTCACCATCGGTAAGTATTTCCGTTCCGGTAATATCTGCCGGCATAAGGTCAGGTGTGAATTGAATACGATGAAAATCCAGATCAAAAATCCCGGCAATGGCACGAACCATAAGAGTCTTTGCGAGACCAGGCACACCGGTAATCAGGCAATTACCTCCGGCAAACAAGGTAATGAGTATTTCCTCAACAGCCGATTTCTGACCGATGATGACTCTTCCAAGTTCCTTTTCAATTTGTTCACGACCGGCAGCAATTTGTTCGACAGCCTGGCGATCTTGTTCATGTGTGTTGTCTGTTGTTTCTGTATCCATATTGTTAGTGTGTCATTGAGTAAAAAATTATATTAATCCCCATAGGATAAGCCTTAGGTTCTGAAAATTCCTTAAAATACCACTCACCAGCTCGA
>JAKVBZ010000137.1 GCA_022448645.1 Pirellulaceae bacterium | reverse complement strand
GACCGACCCAATGTTTTTTGTGTCAAAAATTCGGTCACGTTTCTCAAAGTGTATTTAAGGATCATGTGATTCTCAATATGAGGCATTCGCGATGTTCTGACAACGGCTACGTGACCTCATTCCGGCCTACGTGTTTTTCTCAAGCTAAACGGTTGCCATCCTTCGTGTTTTTCTGTTACTCGTTTTTTTGTCCATTCTCGACCATTTCACCTTTGAGGATGATGTCCCCGATATAGACATTTTGTTTCTCAAAGATATCGGAATGGGTAACTGGTACGTTTCTGCTGGCGAACATCGCAACCTTGTCGATCGGATTGGGGGCGAGTTTAATTTTGACCGTGTGTTCTCCTGCCGTCAAATTATCTGCAATCCTGAGCGATTTGAGGTAATGATTGTAGGGATTCGAGGATACATAAAAGAACGTGGTAGAGAACGGTTTCTGGTCATCTATCTGTACCAGGAACTGTCCTATGTCGGGACCTTTGACGCCGTAGAGACCGATGGCCGTTCCATGGAATGTGAACTCCATCGAGGCGTGAGGTTGTTCTGCCAACCAGATCGCGGGCATTCGCGTCAAAAACTGTTTGGCAATATTGTTTGACTGGGGAGACAGTTTCTTCCACTCGGGACTCAGGTGAACAGCATCCAGGCTAACTAACTTTACATCTTGCCAGTGATTTTTGTCGAGCGCGGCTGGAGTTTTTGTTTTGGGGGCCGTAGATGCATCTTCAATTTTTGGCAAAGATCGCTCGATCGCCTCGAAATAAAGCTGATGGCCGGTTTCTACATAAGGATGTGCGCCATCCGGACTGAAAGCAATTTTGTTGTCGATCTGTCCGGAACCATTTGCAGAGAATGGGGCGACAAAATCCAGCTTGCCTTCTTGAAGCAGTCGGGCGACGTTCACAGCCAGATGTATGGTTGGGATTCTATAGTGTTCTGCAACGAGTTCCATTTGTCGTGCTGATGGCTGATACTTGCCCTTGAGTAAATGCTCAATCTGGTGGACTGTTGCTGTATAGACGAAGCAGATGTCGGTGGTGATATTATGAGCAAGAATCTTCCGGACCATGCCTTCGAAAGTGTTTTTTGAGAATTCTCCGTTCTTGTCATTCACGGCAAATTCAATGAACACCAGGTCGGGATGGTGATCGAGTACGTCTCTTTTTAATCTAGAAACACCGAGATATGAATTTGTACCGGTGATCGCAGCGTTGATCTCAGTAAATTTTGTCTCGGGATATTTGTTCCTGAAGTAGTTGAGTGTTTTGGGGCGCCATCCAGGTTGGACGGTAATACTTCCGCCGATGAAGGCAATACGGACTTCTTTCCCTTTTTTGATCTTCGTGAAAAAGTTGGGCCAGCCATCGCGGGGGTGAGATTCGGAAAGATTTGTGAGCTGATCTTCAGCACTTACAGTATTGGTAAGAGTTACGCTCAAAATGATCAGAATGAGAATGGCCATCTGTGATCGAGTTATGGTGTGCGTTCGATTGAAGATTTATCTGTCAGTCGTCCACTTTAACAGATAACGATGAACTAGAAAGTAATCGACTTCTTGACCATAGCACATTGTGGCCACGTAGCTCTTTGAAGGTTTTGTGTGTTCTTGCCAAAAAAATATATTGTTGTCGACCACGCCGCCTAGTTTACTGGCAAAAGTTTTTATAGGCGAAAATTCTATTGGGCAGTGTTGGAGATTGCAGGGAGACAGACCTATCTTTACGAGGAAGCTGGCATGCGTGTAGGGCACTTAGGTCGTCCCCGTAACAAATCAATGACACGCCGCTACATGCATGATGACCTCTAAAGCTGCTCATCGCAGGAGTTCTCGTATTCCGTTCATTGCCCGTGTGTGAGAAAAAATTCTATCTTGGGATAGTACATCTTTTCAGTCTGTACGTATCTGCCGCCATAGCTCTCGCTCAGATAACTCAGATCTGCCGCTCGTGCTACTTCGAGGAAACGTTCTCCTGCAATCCGCAAATCGTCAGGAATCGGCACGGACATATCGACAATAGCAATGTCGTTCTTCCAAATACCGGCGGCGTAGTTCGTCTTGAAGACGCGAACGATCAGTAAGTGCTTGCCTTTCTTCAGGCCGTCATTCAAGGGAATAAAAAAACCGTGCTGCCACATCGTTGTAGCAGGCAGCTTTTGCTCGCCGACCTTAACGCCGTCTAGAAAAATATCCGCGTCGCCGTCAATCGCACCGAACCACAGTGCCAGCGGCACACCGTGTGTCTCAGGCATTTCAAACTCAATGCCGTACCAACCGGCACCACGACGTTCTTCTCCTTGAGCTGTCCAGTGGTTGTCGATTCGCATCGTCGTCCAGTCGGCAAGCGAAGTTGATTTTGGCCAATGGTTTTCCAGCCCTATTTGCTCGGGGTCGATTTTGAACGACCATTCCACCGGAAACGTGAATACCCTGCCCACGTTCCCAAACGATCGATCCAATTTCAGTTTCCAGATTGGTAAGCGGCAAGTAGCCACCCGCTGTCGCACTTCGGGCGTTTGGGCATGGGCTTCAGCCGCTGCCAGGATTTCATCACTTTGGGAGATGAATTCAGCGTCGTAGACTGCCGTTGGGTTGGCTGGTGTCACCTTCGATCGGTCTCGAGGGCCGTACTCGTCGTGTAAAAAATCAATAAAGCGCAGCACGTCGTCTGCTGATTCACGGTAGAAGAGCCGGCAAAACTCTTCCATGGTGGCCCTGGGATCCAGTTGAGGGCGCCACATTGCCCGGCTCAGCAAATAGAACCGTAAGTCCTGCATCTCGGTGCTGCGGCTTTGCACTGTCTGGGAGAAAAAACCGGTGATTCCGTGCTCATTCATCTCCCGAATATTATGCATCAGGAATTTCAGATTGGGTCGCGGATCCAGATAGCTTGTAGCACTGTAGCTACCCAGGTGAAGCCAGTTGTACAGGCCACCATCGCCGACGGACGTTTTGGCACGCGTGAACTCCGCCAAAGCTTCGCGATTTTCCGGACTGGTTGGATCGTCCAGCGCAAACCGCATGTCGGGTGTTTTGACAATTTGCATGAGTACGTTTGATACCGGTTTCGTCTTCGGAATACTGGTGCCATAAATCATCGTTTCTACACCCACGGCCGGATACTCTTCGGCAAGCTGAGTCGCGATGGTGTTTACGAAGCGCAGGATCGTGGCACCCTCTTTGACACCCTCCTGTTGATTGACTGCTTTGCATTCCACGCACTGACAGAACCAGGGGCTATCATTAACGGTGACCGAAACTATGTACTTGTTGTAGGGGTTCTCTTTTATTTCAGGACCCAGCCATTCCCGAATGGTATCCAACGCTATTTCGGCAACGGCAGAGTTGGTCACACAGAGTTGTGTCAGAATACCCTCGTAGTGACTGCGGCGAACTCCTTCGATTTCGGAGTAGTACTCCGGATGCTCCGCGAAGTATTGCTTACAAGGTACAAGCGCGTCAAAGCTATGTGTTTGGGGACCGATCACCTTGACGCCACCCAGATCAGCGTTCAACACTGCGAACCCGCTACCGTTCAAGCGATTCCGCAACATGGCGTCACCGCCGAGTCCTTCCCAGATCGTGCGGCGCTCAATAGAGGGGCCGTATTTTCTCGAAGCGATGTCAACCTTCAAGGTCGGTCGTTTGGGCACATGGGTCACCTCGGCGGTCAGGAACCGGATGCCGAGTTCGACGTCGAGTAGATCATATACGCCGTACAAGGTGCCGCGCGGAATATTACCTAGGATGAAGAGTTTCGAATCTTCACGAAGAATCGTGAATCCTTCCCAATTGTCGGTTTTGAGCTCCTCCGGAATCTGCTCTCCGTGTTTGCGATTCGTTTGACCGACCACTATTTCGAATTCGGTGGCGGGCGTGTTGTCATGTTTGACAGGAAAGTCAGCACCGGTCATCTGGTTGAGAAAATGGGCTAGTTCTTTGGAGGCTAGTTTCTCGCCATAGTCAGGATCCTGGCCGATGACGATTGTATATTTGGTCTGTCCTTCCTCAGCCAGGAGCAGCGGACTCGGGGCGTCAGCGTGACTTGGTGATTCTTTTAAGAGAAGCAGGCTCAGGACCACCATCACCATTGTGAACTTTTTTCTCTTCAGCATTTGCAATTTCCAGTAGTTGAGAGTGGCCAAAAATTTAGCGGTGTAACGTCGTCTAGGGCATCTTCCAACGGACGACTTCGGTGGCGAATTTGCGAGTTTGGTGCAGGTAGGCTGTCGTTGCATAAGCCGTAATCAGAGAGTCATCCGCCAATTGTAACGTGACGGGCCAACCACTTTGGTTCAGAGCAGACACGGCCAGTTGAATCGGATGGTCCCGGTCCCAAGTATGGCCTCCATCGCTGCTCACGATAGCGTAGGTACCAAAAGGAAGATGATAGTTGGTGTAAGTCGCCAGGATCCTGCCGTCGCGAAGCTGCGTAAGGTACACATGAACTTCGGCGTTGTTGGTAATGACCTGCGGCTTGGACCAGGTTTTTCCATCATCGATAGAGTGCGTTACCATTCCCACACCATAGCCGTGTGCGTCTTTGATAGCCGCACCGGGAAGCAGTGTCCGCAGTACGGCAATGAGCCGGCCACTTTGATGTCGCATTGAGGAAACTTCACTGTACGGCTGGTAAGTCCAGTTGATGACGCCTTCAGAGATATCCCAGGTTTCTCCGCCATTCTGGGAACGACATAGCTGCAAGTGCGGTGAGTCCATGCCTTTGCCGCCCCGGATCATCAGCAGGCTACCATCCGCTTCCAAAATGATATTGCGAGGGTAGGCTCGACCCGGTAGATGGCCGGTTTGCCAAGTCACACCACCATCTCCCGAACGCGAAATCACAACCTTGTCCTTGGTGCTCCCTGGACCGAAGTCTTGCACGGTTAACACCAGACTTCCATTCGGCAATGCTGTAAGACTGGGCTCTTTACCGTATAGTCGCGTTTTGTTGACTTTCGCCCAGGTCATTCCTTCGTCACTCGAAGCGTAGACGTCGATGAGGAATCCCTGTAGAGGACCCCGTTTGTTGTTGCTGCGGCAGGCGGCAAGAACAAGTGTTCCGTCTGGCAGCTGAGTCATTCCGGCTTTGTAACTGCCACGCGAACCCACGCGGACGCGTTCGGCGCGATGCCATGTCACAGTGCCTATTCGCTGAAGATCCTGTCCGTTGAATCCGGTGATCGCTGCCGGATATTTGCTGTAATCGTAACCCTGCAGTAAGGTTGTGTTACGTTGCCGATCAACGAGCGTTATTCCGGGGGCGTATTCGGGGCCGGGGTCGCTGTCCGGAGAAGCCGTCACCCCATATTTTTTCATCAGATAGTTTTCGATTGTGGCGCGGTCCGTAGCGCTCAATATCTTTCCTCCGAAAGCGATCAGCTCGCCAAATGTCATGTCGGGACCAGGATTTCCGGGGGGAGACCGCTGCTCATCACCGATCAGGCTGAGATTAGAAAAGGTCATGTCGCGCACGGTGTGGCCGCTCCATGCACGACCGTCGACATGAATTGGCGAATCACGGACCCACGAAACAACGTGAATTTTGGTGGTGTCACGAAAGGGTGTTCCGGGAGGTTGATCCACTACGAACAATTCGCCACGCCTGACTCCAAATACTTTCGCATTGTCTTTTCCAAAAATGTGTTGTTCCCATGAACCGGTAGCGTTCATTTTAAGAACAGCAAACATTGCTTGGGCTTGTATGCCTGTCTCACCACCCTCGCCAATGACGAGGCGATCGGCCAGTAGAGGATCACGTTCACCGTCGAACGTGATGCCGGGTAGCTTCGTGGGAGCCCAATTGGTGGTGAAGGTGGGGGCGCGGGTATCAAGCTCTGCAACGGCGTCAGGGCCTATGGTGGCAGTCCATGTTCGAACAGCGTCGCCATCTTTGTGAGAATGGCTTAGCGACTCGGCCTCGAAATGCAGGGTAACATTTGCTGAATCGACGTCGGGGAGTCGAGCATGGGCAGGGATTGCAACTATTGCTGCAGTACAAACAATGCTGCAGAAAGATACTCTCCAGAATGTCATTGTTTTTAGAGAGATGCCGTCTCTTGTCATGCTCACTTTTCCAATTTGTGTTGGCTGGAATTCCTTAGCAGATACGTTGATACGGCCAAGGCCATCGCATCGTGGTTGCTACGTAGATCAGAAACTGATGACGAGTTCCTACTAAGAATAGTTGCCCATGTCGGATTTGACAAGTAGAACCGAACGTGTCCGGTTACCACGGTCTGCAATGTCAAAACTTACGCATCAGGTGCGCCGTGATCTGTTCATCGTTAGGCGCCGCTGGTGTTTCATTAGACGATAGGTGTTTCCTGTAGAGTTGAACGTATCACTGTTTCGGCACGTTGATAGATTTGCATTTTTGAAAGCCTTGGCATCAGCTGCGCGCACTTCTTTGTCTTTTGCGGTGAGTGCGTACTCAGCACTGGTGGTGCCAAAGCAGCGCTTTCAACAGGTTAGGGGAACATCACTGGCGATCATTTCTGGGATCAAAAACGAATTGACACCACTCGCATCGACCATGATTTGCCACCGTCGTGCAGCATGACTCGGATCTTGTCCGATGAGCAAGGGCTTCCAATCTTATGCCTGTGCTGCATTTGCCCTCATTGGTGCGGACGTAGCACTGATGCCCGACAGATCTTTATCAGTTTTCACCTACAGGCAGTGCTATATGCGAGACGGGTATTCTCTTGCCAACCACCCGGATGTTCGTGACCTTCATGATGACTCTGTAACAGTGAGTCCAAATCGTTCACAGCAGAAGTTGTGCTTTTTCAAGTCAAGCACTTAATCATTCACCACATTCTTGACCCCAAAAACATCGGTGTAAAATCTCTTCACTCGTTCCAATTCTTCTCCTTCGAGGCATGTCCGAGACGGGTTGCCTACGCGATTGTTGTCGTAGAACCCGAGCATCATGATGGCTGACTTCATCAGACAGAGCCAGTTGGCAGTGCCTGCAATGTCCATCACCGGGTCTTCATACTTGTTGATGATCTGCTGTGCCTGTTCCAACCGGCCGGCAACAACGTGGTCAAAGAATTGATTGGCTAAATCGGGGCGAAATGGTGCAATCGGACAAAGGTACGCCGGCGAACCAAGGCCGTATCCGTACAGCATGTTCTGCATCAGACCACCACTGATGACGGCAAAATCCTGATCGTTGGTGCCTCGTATCAACGCTTTGTAGTCGTAAAACGCATCCCCGTCGTTCTTGATGCCGATGATGTCCGAACGCTTGGCCAGTCCACAAAATGTGTCCAGGATGTCCGACGGTAACGTTTGTGACCAGCGTAATGGGTGCCACCACAACAAAAGTGGAATGTCGGTGTCTCTGTCACTCAAGTCATCAAAGTAATTCTGCAACATCACAGCAGAAGGTGGGTCCCAACCGGTAACTTGCACTTTGACGGCATCTGCACCGCAGGCATCTGCGTGTTTGAGGAATTCACGAGTCTGTTTGGGTAACCAGAACTCAGTGGATGTGATAAACATGCTGCGTCCATCCACGGCCTTGCCAACCTGTTCGGTCAGTTGCCACAAATCGTCATCGCTCAGCCAGGCGAACTCGGTACTGCCGTACGTCAACAGGATGACGGGAACCTGTTGGGTGCACAGCCAATCAACATAATCACACACGGCGTTGAAATCGACGCCATCGTCCTGAAAGCAAATGTTCAACGGTACGATGGCACCACGGAGCTGTGCGAGACTATTTTTAGCACGATTCATATTCAAATCCCGGTTGGTTAAAGTTCGATGTTGGTTGCTGGATATTGGAGATTAGATGTCGGATCGAGTATCGAGTATCGAGCAACGAGTAAACAGCATCAGCCATCAATCGCGAATCGTACCCAGCGAATATTGTGAATGCAATCTTCTCGACACCAGAACAGGACGGTGAGGGTACCGTCTGGCAGAAGGTGCGGCTGCGGAAAACCGAATTCCAGCGCACTTAGTTCGTCCGCCGATGTGCCTTCACCACGCATCTTCGATCCCGTACCCTGCCAAAGCGGAGCCTCGGCCAGATTCACCCATTCGTCTTGGTCGATCTGTACTACATTGGCCCACAAACCTGGTTTGTCAAACCGACGATAGACACACAGCACGCGGTTGTCGCCGAGGGACAGTAGCTTGCTGGTTTCGCCGTTGATCCCGGTTTCGCGCGGTGGGCTAAACTGGGTTCCGTCGTCCGATAGGGTGTATGGCAAAGGGCGGCTCGTGCCTGACGCGTCATCAAAAGCCCAGCTCACCGACAGGAGCCGTTTATCGGGAAGCTCGATCAGACTCGATTCGAAGTGAAAGATACCCTGGGCGTGCCTATCCAATACGTTGAGATACTCGGTCCAAGTTTTCCCTTGGTCGTGCGAGACCAAAGCGATGGCTTTGATCCCATCAGGCGCTGAACCGTCCCAGGCACGCAGCACGGAGGTCGGCAGCAGCCACCTGCCGTCCGACAGTTCGACAACGGCGTGACAGGTTTCGAATGGTCCCGCCAGCGGCGGCTGCACGACCGTAGGGCCCTCCCAGGTTTGGCCTTTGTCTTGACTGCGCAGCAGGATCAACTCCGCCGGCTTGACGCCGAACGTCTCGCGACTGAATGTGTCTTCGTCTTCACTTTCCAAATACCGACGGGCGCCCATGGCAACGACTGTTCCGTCGCTTATCCGACTAAGTCGTACCGAGTGTCTTTGCAGGCTGTCATTCTCATCAGGAAAGATGCGTTGAGGCGGATTCCATGACACGCCTCCATCCGAGCTGCGTGAGCAATAAGTGCGATAGTCAAGACTCTCGACGGCTTCGGCCAGATCGAAAGCCGCCAGCCATTCACTTTCGCTCAGGACAACCAGTGTCGGATGCCAAGCATGAATGGATCGTCTTTGTGGCTGGGGATTGCGATAGACGAGGCCAGTATTGAGCACATCAATCATGGTGAACCCTAAACAAAATGTAGGTATATTTTCTACGATATCGGTGTCTTGTCGTTTCGCCAATCCCCGTGCCAAAACGAATATGCCATTGGCTTTACTCGACATGCGTTGCTGCTTGGCGTCCGGACGGTCATTCCTCATTGGTTGGGCGCCGAAAGGGGCGTTGCCAGGGAACATGCATCTGCGATCAAGGAGAACTGTGTGGCGAATTTAATAT
>JAKVBZ010000136.1 GCA_022448645.1 Pirellulaceae bacterium | reverse complement strand
ATCGCCATCCAAAAACAAATGGGCATGCGCTTCGATTAATGCTGGGACTGCCGTGAAATCATTAAGTACCAGATTGGGACCAGAACAGTTCGGTCCCAGAACACTCATGTCGGGGGGATTTCTGACCGCCCCCACATGGCGAAGGCCAAACGGATCAAACACCAAGTCCGCAGGAGCGATCAATTCCGACTGATTGCCATCAAAGAGCTTACCGACACGTACCCAAATGGGACCTTCCGTCGTCGCACGACTCAGCTGTTCGGCAATCTGCGAAAGATCCGCCATGTTCTGTTGTATCATGGCGACGTTCACTAACGATAAAGGTCCATGATCCGCGCTGACTGGCGAAAACCGGCTTCTTCTTGCGATTCCCCGTCGACAGCTCTCCCTTCCTCAAGGGCCTGCTGAATGACTTGTATAAATCGATCGTCTACTTCCAAAGGTCGAAGATCCTTTTCAGGATTCCCTAGGACCGTATCGAGACCAGCCTCCAACGCCAATGTAATGTAGGCGTTTTCCAGCCCTTCACGAATATGCGAGGGAACACCAAAGGAGAAATTCGTCAATCCTACCGACAGGTGGATACCCGCCAAATTAGAATCTTCACGAATCATTCGCATCGCGTCCAACCCCATATTCACTAAGCCGTACGTGTCTGCGGCGACAGGAGCAAGCCCCGGATCCACAATGATTTGGTCGTTGGATCGATCAGCCTTTTCTGCCAACATCTCAACAAACTGGAGCGTGACCTGATAAACCTCCTCTGGTCGAAAGCATTGGGCTCCACCCGAATCGGCAAACTTTTCGGATGCCATGACAATCACGTGAGTATCGAATTGCTTGATCAGCTGAAACATTCCTTCCAGGTCTTCCCGCGAAGCTGCCAAAGAGTTAAATATCGGAGGACCACCCTTCTCTGGATCGTAATGCTCCAAGCAAACGCGATGAAACTCAATCCAGGGATTGTCGAATGCCAAGGATAAAGATGTCACTTCCTGGATTGCGGGAATAACCTGCGGAACGAACTCCAACATCTCTGCGGGTTCCACTCGCAGCTTTTGCGTTCCATCTAGGTTAATCGTTAGAAAATCAGCTCCTAATTCTGTTTGTAGTTTCGCCAGCCGCTGGTATCCAGCGAGATCCCGTCCCTTCCAGGCTTTGCGCGCACGTGCAAACGAATTGTTGATCAGTTCGCCAATCAGTCGAAATCGGCGGCGAGGGTCAGAGGTTGGCAACATTTTATTAACGGGCTGTCTATCGGCGGAAAATCGACATTTAACGTTCTAGTTGAGGAATCACCAAGTAATCATAGCGATCAAGACACATGCAATCCGTAACGGTTGGTTGCTCCAGAATCATGAACCACCGTCGGGCTCCTCTGAAGACTCATACCGGTGATGATCGCGTCCTAGAAACATATTACTCCAACTGGATGTACCACGTAAGGATTCATCTTGAATTACTGGAGCGTTTTGCAGCAATTCGTGCTCACGCCCTTCATATTTCAATCGGTCGTAGGCACGTGCCCAAATGCACTCAAATTCTTCGACTTCACATTTTCCGTCTCGAGTACCTCCGCACGGCCCATTCCGCTGGTTTTTGGCACACTGCGATTCCGGGCACAGGAATGCGATATCCGGTAACGAACAGTCCCCACAATCCCTACATCCATACATGGTCGATTTGCTGACATGCTCGATGACCCGCAACGCCATGGGACCCTGAGTCGGGTTGCGAGCCGAGCCAAAAAGTTTCTTCCCCAAGCGAAAACACATGGTTCCCGGTGTGAACAGCCAGTCATGCACCCATTTGCTAAACCGATATCCCAACGTCACATTGCGACTCGCACGACGTGGTGCCTTCAGAGAGTCTGCATAGGTTCTACTTTTTTTTCCTGGCTTGGTCAGTTTCGTGCTCGGGTCGCGTTCGTACAAATAGAATTCGTCATTCAATGGATACTGGATTTGCTTGGCAAAGTCCCGCCAATCGTCAGCCGAATACGATGCTTCTAGTTCCAGGATGGCTTGGATTTCCTGTAGCGAGTGAACGCCTCCCAAGTAGGCGCCGCGATAACCCAAACCGCGAAAGATAGCGATTTGTTTGGCTGCTAACTCTCGAAAGAAAGCCTGCCCTCGATCTGGACCGCCTCCATGCGTTTGGCAGGATTCCAGAAAATCGTTACTAATGACAACGCCAGGAATCTTTTGGCTGCGGAAGAATCGGGCCACGCGCAGAGACATCAAAAACACATTGCCAATCAAGTGAACGTCCGGGTGGCCTTTTTCTCGCAAATAAACCAACATCTCATGGCTCTTTCGCGCGTCAAAGCCGATCTGTGCGATAATGAACCTCGCACCAGCCGCGACCTTTTTCTCGAGCTTCAAGAGTTGAGGCATGACCTCGTTCTCACGACGCTTGAAGTTCGTGGACACCGCTCCTAAATAGAATTCCGTAGGCTTTAAGGGGGAGCGGCCTTCTTGGGCACGTGAAGGACGATCAAGTCCTCGATTCATTTCGTCCAACAACGTTAACAATGCAACCGAATCGATATCGAATACCGGCTTGGCTCGGCCGCGGTAACCGTCGGCGGGATAATCACCGCTAAGTGCCAAGATATTGTGAAACCCTTCACTGGCCAGCGACCAAGCTTCACTTTCCAGACCGTGCCGGTTGAAATCCTTACAAGAAAGATGGATCAACACCTCCTTGCCGCCATACAGGATGTTCTTTCCCAAAGCGACCGGACTCAGCATTGGGTTTCCACCAGCATTGTCGGTAATCGACACCCAATCAACGGCATCGTAATGGGTCAAATCGGACGCTAAGGCGCGGGTTCGCTTCGCCTTCGTTTCTTTCATCGTGCCGCGGGTGGTAACCAGCTCGACACCGATCAGAAAGTCGTTCGTCGCGTCTAGTCTTTGACGTAGTGTTTGCATGGGAAAATCAGGGCAATCGTCATTGAAGCACACTCTATTGTAAATCAGCGCCAATCCAGTCCCTACATGAATCTCATTTGGTCCGCCCTCAAGACATCCTAACGTGAAATATTCGTACAGGTTCATTCTTGCTGAATTGGACAGAACCATTTTTCTGGCCAAAGATAGCGTTTTCCTCGCCGGTTCAACGCCGATTCGTCGTTCTTCTTGGGAAAATAAGAACCTCCTGAAACTCTTATTTTTCGGCAATGGAATGATGTAGGCGTTTCAAACTACTTCTTTTGCCTCTGGTAATTGAGCCACAAGATGACCGTTTTGTCGTTTTTCTCAAATTTGATGGCCAATGTTGCCATTGGCCTGAACGGACCGTCCGTCCTGATATCCTCTCCGTGCATAGACCCTGTGACCTCTCCGAGAGGTGTAATGCGCCTTGAGGAAGCTTGTGCTGGACTTCCCAAATGCATGGGCGAGCTATCACAAAACTATCAGGCTTAGGTGAAACACTTGTATCTCAACGAGGATTCAGTACAGGACGTCGCCGTTCATTGCCACAGCGAGTCTCAGATCACGCAAGAATACCTTCTACAACCTGGCCGTGGATATCGGTCAAGCTCATTTCTCGTCCACCGTAACGATACGTCAGCCGTTCATGGTCGAGTCCCACCAGATGAAGAATTGTGGCATGCAGGTCATGCACGGTCGTCACGTTTTCGACCGCGTTCATACCCAGTTCGTCGGTCTCACCGTAGATCGTACCGCCTCGTATTCCAGCACCAGCTAGCCAAGCCGTAAACCCTGCCACATGGTGATCGCGACCATCACCGTTAGCGGTGTGTGGCGTGCGTCCCATTTCACCTGTACACAGAACCAGCGTTTCGTCAAACAATCCTCGTTGCTTCAAGTCGCTCAACAATGCAGAAATGGCACGATCGACTACGCGAGCATTCGTTTCGTGCCCCTGCTTCAAATTGTCGTGTTGGTCCCACGTTCCGTTGGATATGCCCAACGGATTCGCGGTGATTTCTACAAAGCGCACACCAGATTCAATGAGCCGCCGAGCACGCAGACACTGCAAAGCGTACGAACTGACCTTCTCGTCAGGATGATTGACTCCATACAAATCAATCGTGGACTGAGTTTCGGTGGATAAGTCCAGAACATCTGGGATGGCAGACTGCATGCGATACGCCAATTCATAGTTGCGAATGGCAGCTTCGATCGTCGAATTGCCACCAAGTGAGCCGGCAAATTGCGTATCTTGACCGACGAGCCACTTCAGTTTCAAGCTTTGAATCTCGGCGATTTCGTCGGCCGGCTCGATATTAGCTACTGGCACACCCGTTGCCTGAATGGGTGTCGCCTGAAAATTAGCTGGCAAATACCCATTTGAAAAATTTTCTTTGCCACCTGGAGGCACCGTGCCACTCTCTAACAACACGTACCCTGGCAAATCTTCGTTTTCCGTACCAAGACCATACGTCACCCACGAACCCAAACTGGGCGCCCCGGCACGCAAGCGTCCCGAATGAATGAATAGGTTTCCGGCCGCGTGCAAGGGCAACTCCGCTTCCATGGACCGTACGATGGCTAAATCATCCGCATGTTGGGCAGTATGAGGAAACAGTTCGCTAACCGGCGCGCCAACCTGACCATACCTGGCAAATTTCCAAGGAGACTTCTTCCACTTACGGTTATTGCCGAGCTGAGTTTTTGTATTTGTTAGATCTCCAACCGGCTTACCGTCCTGTCGAGCCAACTCAGGTTTCGGGTCAAACGAATCGATATGCGACACGCCCCCAGGCATGAACAGGAATATGACGTTTCTTGCCCGTGGCAAAAAATGAAGACTCGGCGCAGCTAGTGCGTCACCTCGCGTCCAATCTGCCATGAGCGCCGACAAGGCAAGCATGCCAAAACCGTTCGACGTGGCTCGCAACATCTCCCGTCGAGAAATTGGCACAGGCAATCGACCTGGACAACCCAGTGCACCTCTGCCAAGAGATTTGTGTTTCTTCACCATAAGGACTACTCGAAAGAATCCTGTCTAAATCTTGATATTATACTCTCACCAAACGTACAGCAACTCTTTGCTATTAAACATCGCATGACAAACATCCTTCCAAACAACCAGGCTCTGCATCAAATCGCCATCTTCCACTTGATGCAACTGTTGCAACCGTCCAACAAAGGCTTCCATCCGGTCTTGCTCCTGTGAATCTGGATAACGACCGAACGATTTCAGATACATCCAAGCCACACGTTCCGCGACAGCTACCTCCTCGCGTTGCACCAATTGATTTGCCCAAAACAACGACTGTTCTATCAGAAACGGATCGTTCAACAACGATAGCGCTTGAGCAGGTACGTTCGTTCGATCACGTCTACCGCGCGTCGACAACGGATCCGGGCGATCGAAAAGCTCCATAAACTGGTTGCCTTCCATCCTGGTCACCTTGATATAAACGCTACGGCGACCGTCCCCGTCGAGAGGCCCAGCTTCTAATTTTCGATGCGGTTTGGCTTTCGTACGGTAAGGGGGAATGCTGGGACCGAATTGTGTACGATCAAGACGACCAGAAACAGCCAAAATCGAATCTCGGACGGTTTCTGCGTCCAGGCGAAAAACCGGATAGTGATGCAACAATCGATTGCCTGCATCCTGCAATTGCGACTCCGGAGAAGGCCTGCTCTGCTGCTGAAACGTGCGACTAGTAACCATCGTTCGAATCAACTGTTTCACGGACCAGCCGCTGTCGACGAATTCGTTAGCCAAGAAATCCAATAATTCCGGATGCGATGGTGGCTCTCCCATGCGGCCAAAGTCGTCAGGTGTCGACACGATACCGGAACCGAACAAGTGATGCCACACTCGGTTCACCATGACGCGAGCCGTTAGCGGGTTGTCTTCATGGGCTATAAGATTCGCTAATTCCAGACGCCCACTTCCAGAAATATCAGTCATTCGAAGATTGTCTGAATCAGCAAACACTTGCAGATATCCTCGTGAAGCCACAGCACCAGGCGAATGTGGGTCTCCTGCCTGAAGAACGGGAAAATCGAATCCCGCGTTATGGTCTGCCATTCCCGCGACAACGCGTGGGGGAGTGATCTGTTCGTCGTAGTGACGATATTGTTCAATGAGTTTCGCCAAGCGAGCATCTTTGGTGGTGGCACTGTGCAGCAGTTTCGTTTCGCGAGCCCAATGAATCCAACGGACGTCCACATCCGTCGCTTCCTGATCTCGAAATGCTTCAATCGCACCACGCAAGACGAACGTGTAAGCCTGGGCTACCTCCTGGTTATTCGACGGCTGATGACTCGCCAACAGACGAACCATGTGCCCCAATTCTTCTTGAGGCTTCTCTTCACAATCGTGCACAACGGCTTTCACCACGCCAAACCACGAACGTGGCGATGCAGACAGCTCGGAGTCAAATGAGGCCTCGATTCCAAAACGTTCAGGCCAACGAGGATTCACCGATTTCGTGGCGAGCTCAAGATAGTGGTGATGCAGAGGCTTGCCAGTCGGATACCTGCTCCATCCTTCCGTCGGTTCGGCGAAGTACCGCAATCCCCCTTCGCCATATTCCCCCAAGACGCAGCTGTCCAAGACGGAGCGGGCCACCGCGAGCCCACCAGCCAGAAACCTCAAACTGACATATTTAAAATCTTTTGGAAGCCGCGGAGATTGTATGGCGCCGTTTAATTTATCGGACATCAGATGCGTGTACCAGCCTGCAGGTAATATCATCGAGAGAGCCTCATCCCCGTCGTGTGAAACGGCAAACTCTCCAGCCGGTGTCGGTAAATTTCCTGTCAGCCCCAAACCACTTGCTTTCCAATCAGGATCCCGCAACTCTTGAAAGTCGGTCCAAGGATGAAAATTCTCAGAGTTGAATCTTTTGACCTGTTCCTGATCGCGCCGGTAGCGGTCGGACAGATCCTGCCAGGCTGTGCTCACATCCAAGTCCTGTTCGTCGGATGCGGTCAGCTTGATGAGATGCTGCAACACAAAACCGGGATTCTCTCGAGTCAATTCGTCGTCCTGCGTGACTTGTTTTCGCAGCAAGCCAGCTTCCTCCTGGCCTTCCACTTCATTGTCTTGGGTCGGTACATTCTCGTCGGATTCGGGATTGGCCAGGATCCCCTGCAAGTGCTGAGCCACTTCTTCCAATTGCCCCAACCAAACAGCACTCACTTCCCGACGAATGTCGCGTTTCAAAATACGCATCGCAGCCATCGGCTCGGCAAAGCGATCTGGCAAATCAATCGTATGAACGACTTGGCGAGAACTCTCTAGGATACCGGCCAAGGCATAATAATCGACGGTCGAAATCGCATCCAATTTGTGGTCGTGACAACGTGCACATGCAACCGTCGAAGCCTGAAACGCTTTGGACATCGTATCAATTTGATTATCTAGTGGATCAAACCGGATTGCAGGAAAAGATACGCCATCGTCGTGACCGGTTTCCGCAAAACGGTAAAACGCCGTGCCAATCATGGATTCATTGACACCCAATTCAGGATTGATGCGAGGTTCGGGCAACAGGTCGCCCGCTAATTGTTCGCGGACAAACTGATCGTAAGGCAGATCGGCGTTAAAGGCTCGAATTAAATAATCCCGATAACGCCAAGCCTCTTGGACTTGAAAATTCCATTCGTAACCATAGGTTTCCGCAAAACGAACGACATCCATCCAATGCCGAGCCCATCGTTCGCCAAAATGAGGCGACTCCAATAAGCGTTCTACCAACTGTCCATAAGCTGCCTCCCAATCAGACTCAGCTTCTGCGCAGAAAGATTTGACTTCCGCACTTGTCGGCGGAATCCCTGTCAGCAGGATGGTCAGGCGACGGACAAGCGTCTGTGGATCCGCCATACCAACAGGCTTCAGTCCAGCAGCCTCCAACTTGGACAGCACAAAACAATCGATTGGATGGTCAGACCAGGATCGCTCGTGTACATCGGGAACATCAGATTTCACTACCGGTGCCAAGCTCCACCAATGAACACGATCCTTCAAAAAGGCTGGCGTGACAGGATCAGATTTTGAGATGGGAGCTGCCGCACGTAAGTCAGGTACTACGACGAGGCAAAGCCACACCCAGATGGTAGCCCAGGAAATGAACCAAGCGTCCCGCAAGCACTTACTCACGACAACAAAATCGCCTTCTGCAAAGGTCGCAACCAGACAGCTCCGGTTCAAAGTCTGGACACCGTTTCTAGGCACCATGGAATCACTGCGGGGCAACGCGCTAGAGTCTCGCGGAGGCGAGAAAAGGAAGGAATCATCTTCTATTATTTATGATACGCCACATCATGGCTGGATCCTAGCCCGAAGACTTCACGACAGAAAAAGAAACTGACCACGACTTAACCAGGTTTTCCGCAGGTTGTTTCAGGATTTGCCTGACGGAATGCCAGCTTTTCATTCATCACAGCCGCAACAATCACGAGTAACCCTGTCACAACCGGCTGAAACTTTTTGGGAAACTCCACAATGTCGAGGTTATATTCGAGCAAACCAATCACCAACACACCGAGCACCGAACCTAGGACAGATGCTTTTCCACCAGTGATACGCGTACCACCTAACACAACACAAGCAATCACCTTTAACTCCAATCCCGATTCCATATTCGGGTTGGCTCCATTGTACTGAGCGATGTAAACCAACGCTGCTACACCGGCTACGAAGCCACTCGCCGTGTACAGCCAAAAGATCACACCATCGACCGGTAAGGCAGCATGTCGTGCCGCCCGTGGATTCTCGCCGATTGCCACCACGTGGGCCCCGACCCAAGTCGCACGAAAAACAACCCCTCCCACAAGTGTTACGGCGAACCAGAGCCATAGCTGTGAAGGCAGCCCCAACAGCGAACCCTGCCCCAGCACAATTAGCGATGCGGGAACGTCCGTGATCGGTTCCGACTCAGTGATCCCCATGGCAAAGCCCCGGTATGCGGCCATGGTGGCCAACGTCACGACCAGAGGAGCCAGTTTCCCTCGTCCACTCAACCAACCATTTATGGCACCTGCTATTGTCGTCACCAGAACGGCTCCGACCACTGCGAGCCAAATGGTCCAACCCGCCTCCTTCCACAGTAATCCGACGACGACGCCGCCGAGCGCAACCATGGATGCCACAGAAAGGTCAACACCACCTGTGGCAATGATCAGCGTCATCGGCACACACAGCATCCCGATGATTGCCCAATGCCTAGACCAATGAAGTAAGTTCCCCACGTTTTCCACGGAAAGTCCCCCACGGACAGAACAGGCAAACCAAATCAAAAGTCCAAGCAGCAGGACGATCAACATGGATTCTCGCATGTGACGGAGTCGCTGCCATAAATATTTCCAGGTGGTCATGTCACTGTCCCCCTTAGTCGCTTGTCGACACAGACCACAGCCAAAA